>CAUHBW010000138.1 GCA_959604115.1 uncultured Bilophila sp.
GAAGGAAACTTTCTGGAGAAAGTTTCCTTCTCCCCTCCCCCGTACCCCCTCCTCTCATCCTTCAAAGATTTTCGCTCTTATCGAATCCCTGTTCCCGTGTGTTCCCGACGGCGAAAGGCCAGCGTTGGAAGACGGATTGCAAAGAAAGACGGCCTCGAACCATGTTCGAGGCCGTCTTTTGCGTGAGGAAGGACGCTGTTGGGAGGCTTATTTCCCTTCCGCCGCTCGCATAAACGGGGAAAACGGCGGTCAGGGATTCGATAAGGTCAAAAGTCTTTGAAGAGGAAGGGGTGGGGTTTGGGGAGGGGAGGGAGAAACTTTCTTTAGAAAGTTTCTCCCTCCCTTCCCCAAACCCTATCCCTCCCCCTCCCCAATCTTCAACGTCCTGTCCCCAAAGGAACCGCCATGAACGAATTCGCTCACCCTTCGGCCAAGGAACTGCGCCAACTGACGGACGCGGGCCTGCGCGCGGTCGCGCCCGACGGCGCGGTGCTGCGCCACCTCCACCTCAACGGCGGCGAACTGAGCCTGACCGACCGGGACGGCGCGCTCGTGTGGTCGGGCGACCTCGACGCCTTCCGCCGCGTCCGCGTGCTCGGCGCGGGCAAGGGCGCGGCCCCGATGGCGGCGGCGTTGGAAAACCTGCTCGGCGACCGCATCACCGACGGCCTCGTCGTCGTAAAATACGGGCACGACATGCCGGAAGGCAGAACCCGGCGCATCCGGGTACTCGAAGGCGGACATCCCGTCCCCGACGAAGCCGGAGCCCGCGCGGCGGGGGCCATCGTGGACATGGCACAGGATTGCGGCGCGGACGACCTCGTCCTGTGCGTGTTCACGGGCGGAGCCAGCGCGCTCACCCCGGCCCTGCACCCGGACATTCCGCTGGAGGACATGCGGCGGCTCACCGGCCTGCTGCTCGAATGCGGGGCCACGATCCACGAGATCAACACCCTGCGCAAACACCTTTCCCGGTTCAGCGGCGGCAGTCTCGCGCGGGCGGCCTTCCCCGCCGCCGTACTCGGCCTGATCGTTTCCGACGTGGTGGGCGACGACCTCGACGTCATCGCCTCCGGCCCCACTGTGCCCGATCCGTCCACCTTCGCGGACTGCCTGCGCGTGGTGGAACGCCACGGCCTGCGCTGGAAGCTGCCGCCGACCGTCTGGGAACACCTTGAAAAAGGCTTGCAGGGCCTTGTCCCGGAGACGCCGAAAGCCGACGATCCCGCCTTCGCCCGCACGCACAATGTGCTGATCGCCTCGGTGCGGCAGGCGCTGGACGCGGCTGCGGACGAGGCGAAGAAGCTCGGCTTCGCGCCCCGCATCCTCACCACGACCATGACCGGCGAGGCGCGCGAGCGGGCGGCGGAACTGGCGGAAGAGGCCCGGCGCGTCCAGACGGCCCTGCGGCCCGGCGACGCGCCGCTCTGCCTGCTCGCCGGAGGCGAAACCACCGTCACCATCCGGGGACGCGGCAAGGGCGGGCGCAATCAGGAAATGGCCCTCGCCGCCACGCTCGCGCTGGCGGACGACTGCGGCATCGATCTCGTGTGCGTAGGCACCGACGGCACCGACGGTCCCACCGACGCGGCGGGCGGCTACGCCTTCAGCGGCGATCTCGCCCGGTTGCGGGCGCTCGGGCTCATGCCGAAGGCCCGTCTCGACGACAACGACAGCTATCCGCTGCTCCAGAAGGCGGGCACCCTGCTCCGCACCGGCCCCACCCGCACCAACGTCATGGACATGGCCATCGTGCTCGTCAGACCGAAATGACAAAAACGGAAAAGCGTTTTCAGGGTATTTCCGGGTATGTACAACGCGTTCAAAGGAGAGTAAGCGATCTCGTTCACAGCCTGCGGGACGGAGCGGCTCCGGAATGGAGGTTGCGGAGCGCGCCGCGCACCATCGCGTCCGCCGGCTCCCGGGGAGAAACGGCCCCGGAACAACGACAGTGGAGGAGATCATGTCTGGTGTATGGTATTTCTGGGGCAGCTTCGCCCTGCTGCTCGGCGGCTACTTCGTGTACGGCGCCTTTGTGGAAAAAGTGTTCGGCGCCGATTTCGGACGCCCCACGCCGGTCAAGAGCAAGCGCGACGGCGTGGACTACATGGAACTGCCCCGCTACAAGATTTTTCTCATTCAGCTTCTGAACATCGCCGGGCTCGGACCGGTGATCGGCCCCATCCTCGGCGCGCTGTACGGCCCTTCCGCGCTCCTGTGGGTGGTGTTCGGCTGCATTTTCGGCGGCGCGGTGCATGACTACTGCGCGGCGATGATGTCCCTGCGCTACGGCGGGGCGTCCTACCCCGAAGTCATCGGGCGCAACCTCGGCACCGGCGTGCGGCACTTCATGGAGCTGTTCGCCATCGCCTTCATGATCATGGTCGGCGCGGTGTTCGTGCTCGGCCCCGCCGCTCTGCTCGCCAACATGACGAGCCTCCCCATGCCGGTGTGGGCGGCGCTCATCTTCGCCTACTATTT
This sequence comes from uncultured Bilophila sp., assembly GCA_959604115.1. GTDB lineage: Bacteria > Desulfobacterota > Desulfovibrionia > Desulfovibrionales > Desulfovibrionaceae > Bilophila. The sequence continues at coordinate 2,482 of CAUHBW010000138.1, forward strand.
CCTCGCCACGATCATGCCCATCGACACCATCATCGGGCGCATCTACCCCTTCTTTTCGGTGCTGCTGCTGGTGATGGCCTTCGGGCTGGCGGGCGCGCTCCTGCTGAGCGACCGCCCCATCCTGCCCAACACGGACTTTTTCGTGAACACCGACCCCTCCGGCCTGCCGATCTGGCCTCTGCTGTTCATCACCATCGCCTGCGGCGCGATCAGCGGCTTCCACGCCACGCAGTCGCCCATGATGACCCGGTGCATGGAGAGCGAAAAGCACGGACGGATGCTGTTCTACGGCCCCATGATCGCGGAAGGCGTGCTCGGGCTCATCTGGGTGACGCTCGGCCTGTCGTTCTACGAGTCCCCGGAAGCTCTCGGCGCGGTGATCAAGGCCGGAACGCCCACGCTGGTGGTCAAGGAAATCTCGATGACCCTGCTCGGCCCGGTCGGCGGCCTGCTCGCCATCCTCGGCGTGGTGGTGCTGCCCATTTCCACGGGCGACACGGCCTTCCGCAGCGCGCGCCTGCTGGTCGCGGACACCCTGCACATCGGGCAGGGCCCGGCCTTCAAACGCCTGCTGGTCGCCATTCCGCTGTTCATCGCGGGCATCGCCCTGACCTTTATGGATTTCGCGGTGATCTGGCGTTACTTCGGCTGGGCCAACCAGACCATGTCCTGCGTGACCCTGTGGGCCATCGCGGTCTACCTCGCGCGGCGCGAGCGGTTCCACTGGATCGCGACCCTGCCCGCGGCCTTCATGACCGTGGTCTGCGTCGCCTACCTGTGCTACGCCAAGATCGGCTTCGGCCTGTCGGTGGAGCTGTCCACGATCATCGGCGTCGTCGCGGCCGCCGGGTGCCTGTTCGTCTTCCTCGGACGGGGCAAAAGGATGCCCGAACTCGGCAACGAGGCGAGCTGCTAGTTCCCGGCGGGGGGAACGCCTCCGGCGGGCGGGGTGCCTGCACCCGCAGGGGGAATGATTCCCCCCAGCCCCCTCGGTTGAGGGAACGCAGAAAATATGGTTCGAGGAACGAGACGCCAATATCCTCAAAACAGAAAAAACGCCCCGCAGGTTGTTCCTGCGGGGCGTTTTGCATATGAAAGACGAAGTATTACATCTGTTTCAGGCATCCGACGAGCGCGTCCAGTTCGCGGATCATGGCGTCGAGGCATTCGTTTTCATGGACCGTATCGTCATGCTTGACGGCCTGTTCCGCCGCAAGGACCAAATCGGCCAGCGGCGCGAGCGAAAGATTGCCGGACACGCCCTTGAGCGTATGCAGTTCCATATGGGCCGTCGAGCGATCTCCCGCCGCCAGCGCGTCGCGAATCCGCGCGCCCGCGCCTTCATACTGGTCGGCGAACTTCGCCAGCAATTTTCGGTACAACTGCTCGTTGCCCATGAGACGCTTGACGCCCGCCTGCCAGTCCACGCCGGGAACGGGCGTCCCGGACGGCATGTTCATTTCCGACATATCCTTGCTCCGCTGATAAGATAACGGCTGGTCGAGGGCCGAGAAAGCAGGGCAAGTATGCCCGAGATGCCGCCCCCTTGCAATGCCGATTTCGGGAGAGGAGGCCGCGGGCTCAGACGGAATCCTTCAGATCGGGCCGGGCATGAATCCTGCCGGACGACCCGGCCCGCACCTCATGGGGAGGGGCGGACGGGCGGCGCGCCTCATCCGGCCCTTCCCCCTTCCAGCGCGCGAAAAGCACGGCGGTCCACACGAGCGCCACATCCAGCTGACCGGGCGGGAGCAGGAGAACCATTTTTCCCCAAAGGCTTCGCCTGACGTCCAGCTTCAAGGCATGGCCCTGCTTGTCCACCCATTCTCTGTGAAGCTCCGCTTCCTCGTCGGCCTCCACCGCATCGACCTGCCAGTACAATCCCGCGAAGTGCGCAACGGTCAGCACGCCGTCGGCAAAGATGAGCCGATGCCGACGCGATGCGCTGTACCAGCACAGCCAGCACATGGCGACCAAACACAGGAGAAGGAGCGGCGACTGGGCAAAGCTCATGAAGTACACGACGGCACAGCCGAAGAGAAACGCCACGACGAAAATAAACCAGTCCCGTACCTATACTCCAGCATGACCGCGTGCGGCGAGGCTGCTTTTTCGGGGTCCAGCCCCATTGAGCGGCATTTCGCGGCAAAGGCCGCTTCGGAGGGAAACAAGACGGCGATGCCGTGCTCCTTCGCGAAAACGACGTCCTCGCGGGAAAGAGAGAAGCTCTTCATAGGCGCTCCCTTTTTATGATTTTTGTGGGCTACAACGTCGGGCCGTGGCGCGCCGGTCGGCCGGTGGGCCGCCTCCTCGGGGAGACGTCCCATTCCCATATCGCCTCCCAGCACCGTTTCAAGGGATGCGCGCGCCTTCCCGGCGGTCCGCTTCCGCATCCGCCGCAGAACCCCCGCAAAATTCTCTCCGCCTTGCGCATTCGCGGGGAAGCGTGTATGCAGGAAATCAATCTTCATATACCGTTACCCCTGTTTTTCAGGATGGGAGGAAATATGTCCAAAAACGTCATCGTCATCGGCGCCGTGGCTCTGGGCCCCAAAGCGGCCAGCCGTCTGAAGCGGCTCGACCCTTCCGCCAACGTGACCATGATTGACGAGAACATCAATATTTCGTTCGGCGGCTGCGGCATCCCCTACTACGTCTCCGGTGAAATCAACGCGCTGGACGCCCTGCGTTCCACGACCTACGGAACGGTCCGCACGCCCGAATATTTCGAGCACAAGGGCATCCGCACCCTGAACCAGACCCGCGTGACCGCCATCGACCGCAAGGCCAAGACCGTGACCGCGAAAAACCTCGTCACCGGCGAAGAAAAGACCCTGCCCTACGACCGTCTGGTCATCGGCACCGGCAGCACCCCCAAGGTTCCGCCGGTCGAAGGCCGCGATCTCAGGAACGTGGGCGGCGCGAACAACCTTGAGGACGCCGACGCGCTCCGCAAGGCCTGCGCCTCCGGCAAGGTCGAACACGCCGTGGTCATCGGCGCGGGCTTCATCGGCATGGAAATCGCCGTGGCCCTCGCGGACATGTGGGACATCAAGACCAGCGTGGTGGAATTCATGCCGCAGGCCATGCCCGGCGTCATGTCCGCCAGCCTGTCCGACATGGTGAAACACGACCTTCAGGAACACGGGGTCGACGTCTACGCCTCCGAAAAGGTCCAGCGTCTCGAAGGCGAAAACGGGGCCGTGGCCCGCGTCGTGACCGACAAGCGTACCCTCGACGCCGATCTGGTCATCTTCGCCACCGGCTTCGCGCCCAATACAGCGCTGGCCCGCGCCGCCGGACTCGATCTCGAAGAGCGCACCGGCGCGATCCTCGTCAACGAATACATGCAGACCTCCGATCCCGACATCTACGCGGGCGGCGACTGCGTGGCGGTCCCGAACCTGATCACCGGCAAGCCCTTCGTGCTGGCGCTCGGTTCCCTCGCCAACCGTCAGGGCCGCGTCATCGGCACCAACGCCGCCAGCGAAAGCGGCAAGGTCGCGACCTTCCACGGCGCGGTGGGCACGTGGTGCGTGAAACTCTTCAAGATGTCCGCGTGCGGCACGGGCCTGACCATCGAGCGCGCCAAGGCCGCCGGTTTCGACGCCGTCTCCGCCAGCCTCGAACAGCTCGACCGCGCCCACTTCTATCCCGAAAAGCACATGATGAGCCTCGAACTCGTGGTCGAGCGCGGCACCCGCCGCGTGCTCGGCATTCAGGGCGTGTGCGAGGACGGCGACGCCCTCAAGGCCCGCATCGACGCCGTGGCCACCATGCTCCAGTTCGGCAAGCCCACCATCGACGACCTCGCCAACGCCGAAATCGCCTACGCGCCGCCCTTCGCCTCCGCCATGGACGCCGTGAACGCCGTGGCGAACGTGGCCGACAATATCCTCTCCGGACAACTCAAGCCCGTTTCCTCCAAGGAATTCGGCGAACTCTGGAAGAACCGCGCCAACAACAACGTCTTCTTCGCCGACGCCCGACCCGCCGTCGCGGGCAACGCCACCGCCGCCAAGTATCCCGGCGAATGGCACGCCGTCGCGCTGGAGGACGTGGAAGCGAAATTCGACTCCATCCCCAAGGATCGCCCGGTGGCCCTCGTGTGCAACACCGGCCTGCGCTCCTATGAAGTGATGCTGTACCTGCACAAGCACGGCGTGACCGACGTGGTCAACGCTCTCGGCGGCATGCAGGCGCTCATCAAGCGCGGCGACAACATGTAATCCCCCCTCCCGTCCGACGGGAAGCAAAAGACGGGAAAAGGCGGACGGCTTCCGCTTTTCCCCGTCTTTTTTTACCGCTCCGGCGCTCTTGCCACGAACCGCCACTCCCGATAAACTCCCCGGCAAAAAGGATGTTCCCCCAATGACATGCTCTCCGAATCCAACCGCCAAGGAACCGTCAATGAAACGAAAGATACTCTGGGCCTTCATCATTCTCTGGCTCATCCTGACCGCCTATCTGCTCTTCCTCTCGAACAAATGGGCTTCCGCCGCCACGCCGTCCTACGCGGCCTCGGCGACGGTCACGACGGACAACTTCGCGGAACTCCTCCGCGAAACCCTCCAGAAAAATCCCGACCTGCTCCTCAGCGTCCTGCGCGAAAACAGCGAGGCCGTGCTCGACATCGCGCAGGAAGGGTCCAACCAGAAGCGTCACAAGGCCCTGCTCACCCAGTGGAAGGCCGAGCTCAACCAGCCCAAGGCCGTGGACGTCAAAAACCGCCCCTTCCGGGGCGTGGCCGACGCGCCCGTGACCATCGTGGCCTACTCCGACTTCACGTGCCCCTACTGCCAGCAGGGCGCGGCGACGATGGAGAAGGTGCTCAAGGAAAATCAGGGCAAGGTGAAGTACGTCTTCAAGCACTTCCCGCTGGAAGCCACGGGCACCGCGCGCCTCGCCGCCGAATACCACGTCGCCGCCGCCCGTCAGGACGCCGAGCTGGCGTGGAAGTTCTATGATCTGCTGTTCGAACGCCGCGCCGACGTGCTCAAGCTCGGCGAACCCGCCATCGTCGCCGCCGCCAAGGACGCCGGGCTGAACATGAAAAAGCTCGCCGCCGACGTGAAGAAAAAGGACGTGCGCGCGGAAGTGGACGCGGACATCGCGGAAGGCCAGAAGCTCGGCGTGCAGGGTACGCCCTATTTCCTCATCAACAACCTTGTGGCCCGCGGCGCGCTTTCCTCCGAACTGTTCCGGGAAGCCGTCAACATGGCCCTTCAGGCCGCGCCGTCCGCGAAGTAGACATGATCATCACCCGCACTCCCGAATCGCTCGATCTTCCCCTGCCGCTGGACGTCTCCCGTGGAACGTCGGTGACGGTGGGCAATTTCGACGGCGTCCATCTCGGGCATCAGGCTCTGCTGTCCCTGACCTGCGAACGGGCCGCCGCGACGGGCACGCTTCCCGTCGCCATGACCTTCAATCCGCACCCGCTCGAAGTGCTGACGCCGTATGCGCCGCCGCGCCTCAGCACTCCGCAGGAGCGCGCCGCGCTGCTGGAGGCCTCCGGCATGGCGCTGGTGCTGCTCGTGGACTTCACGCCCGAGTTCGCGGCCCTGTCGCCGGAAGCCTTCGTGCGGCGGTTCCTGCTCGGTACGCTGAACATGCGCGACCTTTTGCTCGGCTACGACTTCACGCTCGGCAAGGGCCGCGCGGGCACGCCCGAGGTGTTGTCCCACATCGGCAAGGCCGAAGGGTTCACGGTGGACCGTCTGGACGCGCTGTCCGTGCACGGCGAGGTGGTCAGCTCCACGCGTATCCGGGAACTGCTGCATCAGGGGCAGGTCTGGGAGGCGAGTTTGCTGCTCGGACGCCTCTACAGCGTGCGGGGCGAGGTCATCCACGGCCAGAACCGGGGAGGCCGTCTGCTCGGGTTCCCCACGGCGAATCTCGCGCCCACGGGCACCATGCTGCCCAAGCCCGGCGTGTACGTGACGCTCGCCACCCCCTCCGAAACCGCGGGGAGCGGTCTGCCCTTCGTGACGGATCCCGCAAAGCCCGCCCCGGACACTCATGCGGCGGTGACGAACATCGGCTACAACCCTACCTTCGGACCGGGGGCCCTTACGGTTGAGACGCACCTGCTCGATTTCGACGCCGATCTCTACGGCAAGCATCTTGAGGTCGCCTTTGTCGAGCGTCTGCGCGGCGAAGTCACCTTCACCGGACCCGACGCCCTCGTCGCCCAGATCAAAAAGGACGCCGATCAGGCACGGAAAATCCTGAAGACCGTCACCGGGGAGTAAAAGGCTGATGCCTCCGGCGGGCAGGGCTCCGCCCTGCACCCGCTGGGGGGCGAGCCGCCCCCCA
>CAUHBW010000139.1 GCA_959604115.1 uncultured Bilophila sp.
ATGGTGCACTGCACGCGGGTGGCGCTCAGTTCCTGCATCCAGACGTCGGTGATGTCGCCGGTTACGATGTAGTCGGGCTTGGCGGCGCGGGCCTGCTCCAGCGTGGGCGCGAAGGACACCTGCACGCCCTGCCGTCCGAGTTCGTCGGCGAGCGAGCGGCTGAACCAGTCCGCGATGGTGGAGCTTGCGGTGAAGACCGAGCCGTCCTTGCGTTCCCCGATGTACTGGCGGGTTCTCTGGTCATTGAACATGACCACCGCGACGCTGGGCGAACCGGGCAGCGGCAGTACGGAGTTCGTATTCGTGTTGTAGATGAGGCGGACGTTGTTGCTGGGGCCGCAGGCGGCGAGCAGCGTCAGCGTGGCCAGCGTCAGGACGAGCGTAAGGACGCGGCGGACCTGTATGGACATGATGAACCTCCGAAACGGTCTGTCTGATGAAGGCAAATCATAGCCTGTTTGCGGACGGGATGCAATCCGGGAAGTCCGGGACGCGGGGCGGCTTCTTCGCAGGTTGACGGGTTTCGGGAACTTGCCTAAACTGAAAAATTCAAAACGACGGAGTGAATGTTTTCCGGACCGCCCGCAACCGGGGAAAAGGGTGGGGCGTCTCTCGGGACTTCCGGGCCGCCGGGTCCGGTGGTTTTCTTTATCATATAGGACGACAAGGAGCGCTGAAGTGCTTGATCTCAAACTGTTGCAGAAAAATCCCGAAGTGGTCGCCGCTGCTCTGGCGAAACGTCATTCGCCCCTGAGCATGCGGACCTTTGAAGAACTTGACAACAAGCGCCGCGAACTGCTTGCCGAAGTGGAGGCGCTCAAGGCCGAGCGCAACCGGGCTTCCGGCGAAGTGGCCCGCCTGAAGCGCGCGGGTGAGGACGCCTCCGTCCTCATCGCCGGCCTTTCCGATCTTTCCGCCCGCATCGGCGCGCTGGACAGCGCCACCGACGCGGTGAAGGCCGAGCTGGCCGACTGGATGCTGACCGTGCCGAACATCCCGGACGCCAGCGTGCCCGACGGCGTGGACGAAAACGACAACGTGGAGCTTCACCGCTGGGGAACGCCCCGCGCCTTCGATTTCCCGGCCAAGAACCATTGGGATCTGAGCAACGACAACGGCGGCCTCGATTTCGAACGCGGCGCCAAGCTCGCGGGGAGCCGCTTCACGGTGTCGTGGGGCTGGGCCGCCCGTCTCGAACGCGCACTGGTCAACTTCTATCTCGACTTCCACCGCGAAGAGGGGCGCACCGAAATTCTGCCGCCGCTCATGGTCAACCGCAAGACCATGCAGGGCACGGGCCAGCTGCCCAAGTTCGAGGAAGATCTGTTCAAGATTCCTGCCTGGGAATACTACCTCATTCCCACCGCCGAAGTGCCGGTGACGAACCTGCACGCCGACGAGATCCTCGACGAGGCCGAGCTGCCCAAACGCTATTGCGCGCAAAGTTCCTGCTTCCGTTCCGAGGCCGGTTCGGCGGGCAAGGACACGCGCGGCTACATCCGGCAGCACCAGTTCACCAAGGTGGAAATGGTGTACATCACGCATCCCGACGATTCCTTCAAGTATCTTGAAGAGATGCGCCGCAGCGCGGAAACCCTGCTGGAACGCCTCGAACTGCCGTACCGCACGATCACCCTCTGCGCCGGGGACATGGGCTTCTCCGCCTGCAAGACCTACGACGTGGAAGTATGGCTGCCCGGACAGCAGACCTACCGTGAAATCTCCTCGTGTTCCAACTGTATCGATTTTCAGGCCCGCCGCGCCAACATCCGCTTCCGTCCCAAGGGCGGCAAGCCCGAGTTCGTGCACACCCTGAACGGGTCCGGCCTGCCCACGGGCCGTTCGCTGGTCGCCATCATGGAAAATTACCAGCAGCAGGACGGCTCCATCGTGGTTCCCAAGGTTCTCGTGCCCTACATGGGCGGTCAGGAACTCATCGAACCGACGAAGTAACCAAATCGGGGGAGCGGGCCTTTCGGGCGCGCCCCGCAGATCCGCTCCCCGTCTTCCCTCCGTTTCCGTCTTTGGGGCATTTCCCCAAAGCTCTCTGTCCGCCTCTCGGCGGGCGTCACCCGATATTTTTTGATGAGGAAGTCGCATGCTCCCCAAAATAGCTTTGCTTGGCCGTCCCAACGTGGGCAAGTCCACGCTGTTCAATCGGCTTATCCGCAGTAACCGGGCCATCACCCATGACCGTCCGGGCGTGACCCGCGACCGTATGGAAGGCGTGGTCCGTTCGCGGAGCGGGCGATCCTTCACCTTGATCGATACCGGCGGCGTGACGCTCGACAGCCATTACACCGTAGCCGACGGTCCCGAAGGGCTTCGCGGTTTCGAGGCGGAAATCCTCCAGCAGACGCAGGCGGCCATGAGCGAGGCGGCGGTGTTCTGCCTCGTGGTGGACGGACGCGACGGTCTGATGCCCTTCGACGAGCATCTGGCGGCTTTCGTGCGCCGCGCCGGAAAGCCCACCCTGCTCGTGGTCAACAAGGTGGACGGCATGGAGCACGAAGACACCATGCTGGCCGAGTTCCACGCTCTCGGGTTTCCCATGCTGGCCCTTTCCGCCGAGCATGGGCACAACATCCGGGCTTTGGAAGAGGAGCTGGTGGATCTGCTCCCCGCCGAAGACCCCGACGCCGAGGCCGCGCCGGAGAACATGCTCCGTCTCGCCATGCTGGGCCGTCCCAACGCGGGCAAGTCGTCGATGGTCAACGCCATCGTGGGCGAGGACCGTATGATCGTCAGCGACGTGGCGGGCACGACCCGCGACAGCGTGGACATCCCCTTCGTGCACGGCGGGCAGCCCTGCGTCTTCGTGGACACGGCTGGGGTACGCCGCAAGACGCGCATTACGGACACCGTGGAGCGTTTTTCGGTCAACTCTTCCCTTAAGAGTACGACCAAGGCGGACGTGACCCTGTACGTTATCGACGCGCTGGAAGGCGTGACCGCGCAGGACAAGCGGCTCATCGATCTTCTCGACGAGCGGAAGACGCCGTTCATGATTCTGGTGAACAAGATCGATCTCGTAGGCCGCAAGGAACAGGCCGCGCTGGAGAAGTCCTTCAAGGAAGTGCTCCAGTTCTGCAGCCATGTGCCCGTGCTGATGGTGTCGGCTATGAAGCGCGTGGGGCTTGACCGGATCATCCCGCTCGCGGAGCAGATCCGCGAGGAGTGCAATGCGCGCATCGGGACCGGCGCGCTCAATCGGGCGATGGAAGAGGTGCTCGCCAAGCATCAGCCGCCCGTGGTCAAGCGCGTGCGTCCGAAGTTCTTCTATCTGACGCAGGCCGAGGTGGCTCCGCCGACCTTCGTCTTTTTCGTGAGCGACGCCGATCGCGTGTCCGAGACCTACGCCCGCTATCTCGACCGCTCCCTCCGCAAGCTCTTCCACATCGAGCACGCCCCCATGCGTGTGCGTCTCCGTTCTTCGCACAAGAAGAAGAGTGAATAAAGGGAAGGAATGACGCCCGGGGGGGGGGGAGTATAAACTTTGCTACATAATGTTTCCACCCCCCCACCCCCGGACCCTCCTCTCCTCCTCTTCCCAAAACTTTCGACGTTATCGAATCCCTGACGGCGGTTTTCCGAATTGCCTCGGGGATGTTTTTATATAACGGACCATTGGAAAGTTACGAGGTTCAGAGTCGAGTTGCTCCTGTGTCCAACACCTAGGACAACAAAGTCCCCCGGAAGGCGTTTCCGGGGGACTTCATGATATGGAATAACCTGCGCGCCGCCCATCCCGTTTCCCGACCCGTTTGGGAAAGTCTTTGAAGAGGGAGGGGGAGGTTTGGAGGGGAAAGGGGAAACGTGGGGGTGCTCCCCTCTTCTACAGAAAGTTCTTCCCCCTCCAATTCCTTTATTCCTGCTTCCCTTCAAGCTCTGCGATGCGGAATTCGACGTCCTCCCACCGCTGGAGGGCGGCGGTCTGCTCTTCGTCGAGGGCGGCGATGCGCGTGGCCGTGGCGTTGAATCCGTCGGGATCGCGGGAGAAGAAACCGGGATCGTTGAGCCGGTCCTCCAGCGTGCGCTGCTCGGTTTCGAGCGCCTCCATCCTGCCGGGCAACGCTTCAAGCTCATCCTTGAGGAGCTGAAGTTCGCGCTGCTCCTTGAAGGTCAACCGGCGCGGCCCGATTTTGGCGGGCGGAGCCAGCGGCTTGGGCTTCGGCTTTTCGGCGTGTGCGGGGGCGGAAGCGGGACGCTGACGCAGCCAGTCGGTGTAGCCGCCTACGTATTCGTGCACCTGCCCGTCGCCTTCGAGAGCCAGCGTGGTGGTGACCAGATTGTCGAGAAACTCGCGGTCGTGGCTCACCATGAGCACCGTGCCGCCGTACGCGGACAACAGTTCTTCAAGCAGCTCCAGCGTCTCCACGTCCAGATCGTTGGTCGGTTCGTCGAGCACCAGCAGGTTCGAGGGCAGGGTGAACAGCTTGGCCAGCAGAAGCCGGTTGCGCTCGCCGCCCGAAAGCGTGTGCACCGGCACCCGGAGCCGGTCGGACTCGAACAGAAAATCCATCAGATAGCTCGCAACGTGCCGCTGCTGCCCGTTGATGGTCACGGTGTCGTTGCCGTTCGCCACGTTGTCCATGACCGATTTTTCGGGAGCGAGCGAGGAGCGGAGCTGATCGAAATAGCTTACCTCAAGCCGCGTGCCGTGCCGGATGCCGCCTTCCGTGGGCTCCAGTTCCCCGAGAAGCAGACGGAGCAGGGTGGTCTTGCCCACGCCGTTGTTACCGATGAGTCCGATGCGGTCGCCGCGCTGGATGATGGTGGAAAAATCGCTGAACACCCGGTAGCCGTCCGGGTAGGCGAACCCGGCGTGCTTGGCCTCGATGACCAGCTTGCCGGAACGTTCGGCCTCCTGAGCGAGCATGGACACCACGCCCTGCTTGTTCACCCGGGCCATCCGCTCGGCGCGCATGGCCCGCAACGCCCGGACGCGGCCCATGTTGCGGGTGCGGCGGGCCTTGATGCCCTGCCGTATCCACGCCTCTTCCTGCGCCAGTTTCTTGTCGAAGGCCGCCGCCTGCTTTTCCTCGGCGTCAAGCCGCTCCTCGCGGCGGTCGAGGAACTGGTCGAACGTGCAGGCGTAACTGTACAGATGGGCGCGGTCAACTTCCACGATGCGGGTGGCGAGGCGGCGGACGAAGGCGCGGTCGTGGCTGATGAACACGAAGGTTTTTACCCGGCGGACGAGGAAGTCTTCCAGCCACGCGATGGTCTTGATGTCCAGATGGTTGGTGGGTTCGTCCAGAAGCAGGTTTTCCGAGGCCACGAGGGCGCGAGCCAACGCCACGCGGCGCTTGTTCCCGCCGGAGAGCGTGGCGAAATCGGCTTCGGGATCAAGTCCGAGCTGGTTGACGGCTTCGAGAATGTCGCCGTGGCGTTCCCAGCCGTCACCGGTCTGCAACAGGTTACGGGCCAGCGCCCGGTTGGCGGCGGAAAGCTGATCCTCGCGGCCCGTGGCGATGAGGTGGGCGGCGGCGAGGGCCTCGCCTTCCTTGCCGAGCCCCGAGGCCACGACGCCGAAGACCGGGCCGCTCCAGTGATCGGGCACGGCCTGCGGCATGTGCCCGAACGTGATGCCCGGCGTGCGGACGATGGTGCCGCCGTCCGGCGTGAGATCCCCCGAAAGCAGAGCCATCAGGGATGACTTGCCCACGCCGTTTCGCCCGACGAGGCAGACGCGTTCTCCCTGTTCGACGTGCAGATCCGCCTTATCGAGCAGCGTCTTGCCGCCGAGGTTGAGCGTAACGCCCTGTAAACTCAAAAGTGCCATGCAATACCCTCGCAGAATGCGCGAAAAGCGGGCCGGGAAACGCCGCAACCCGATTGTTTCGTTGGGAAGGCCGCGCCGGGCGCATGCGGCGTCTCCGAAGCGTTTTCGGAGCGCGGCCCGTGGCGGCGACGGTACGGATTCTGACGGGAAAGATATGCCGCTTCCCGAAAAGAAGCAAGCCGATACCCTTGACTCCGTTCACTATTGCGAAGGAGAGGATGTCTCGGGAAACCCTTGTGCAATGATTCTTTTGAAGCCGGAAAAAACGGAATGGGGCGGCGCGTTGCCACTGCCTTCGTTTTAGAGTATGCTGACCACAAATATTCCCGTTGGCCTTGCAGGGATGGCTCTGCTTGGATGAGGGGGAAGCGAACGTCTCACGGGTGGATGAGGAAAATCATGAAATTGCGTAATCCCCTTACTGGTTTGCTGGCGCTGTTCTTTGTCGTCGCGTGGTGCCTGAGCGGCTCCGCCGCGTTTGCCAAGCCCCTTGTCCCGCTTCGCACGGCGTGGCTCGGCGAACATGAAACGTTTTTGGTCTGGTACGCCAGAGAAAAGGGATGGGATAAAGCCGAAGGTCTGGAACTTGAACTCCAGCCCTTTGAATCCGGCAAGAACGTCATCGACGAAATGCAGTCGGCCAACTGGGCCCTCGCCGGCGTGGGCGCCATGCCCGCTCTGACGGCCTCTCTGAGCAACCGCCTGTACATCGTGGGCATCGGCAACGACGAATCCGCCACCAACGCCATCTATACGCGTGACGGCAACGACATGCTCAAGATGAAGGGCTTCAACCCCAACTTCCCCGAAGTGTACGGCAATCCCGGCTCCGTGCGCGGCAAGACCTTCCTCGTGCCCAAGGGAACGTCCGCCCACTACATGCTGAGCCGCTGGCTGCACGCTCTCGGCCTGCGTGAACGCGACGTGAAGATCGTGGACATGCAGCCTTCCGAAGCCATGAAGGCTTTCAGCGAAGGCACCGGCGACGCCATCGCCCTGTGGGCCCCCCAGACCTTCGAAGCCGAAAAGCTCGGCCTGAAGACGGTCGCCCACTCCAGCGACTGCAACGCCCGCCAGCCCATCCTGCTCATCGCCAACGCGGAATACGCCAACAAGCACAAGGCCGACATCGTCGCCTTCCTGCGCGTCTATCTCCGCAGCGTGGACATGATGAAGACTACCCCGGCCGAAGAACTCGCCGACGACTACATGCGCTTCTACAACGCTTGGACCGGCAAGAGCATGACGCGTGAAGAAGCCATCCGGGACATCAAGGACCACCCGGTCTACAGCCTCGACGAGCAGCTCGCCATGTTCAAGCAGAGCTACGGGACCAGCGAACTGCGCGAATGGCTGCACGACATCGTGTCCTTCCAGAACGAGAGCGGCGAACTCGATCGCCGTGAACTCGCCCGTCTCGAACGTCTCCACTACGTCACGGACATTTACCTGAAGGCCGTGAAGAACGCCGCCAAGAAGTAGCTTTTTTCGGGGAAACGGTTTTGAAGGTGGTTCCGGGGCGTTGCGTTCCGGGACCGCCTTCGTTTCTGAAAAAAGGAGGCGGTTCCCATGAAGTTCTGTTTGACTTTTTTCGTTTGTTTGAGAAAAATCGTTTTCCGTCTTGTTTCCTCCCGGAAAAATCGCGAGTCGTCCGGACACGCCGTGCGGCCCGTTTCTCCGTGTACGTCCAACCGGAACTGCTTTGCGGCCGTTCCGGTTTCATATGTGTGCATTGGAGTAACTGTATGAAAGGAAAGCATTTTTTCGGAATATGAAGGAATCGTGCGCTTTTCCGTGTTCCCGTGCGGCATGGATGTGGAAAAGTTTTTCACAAACAGGTGAACAAGTCGCGCCTTTCGTATGAAAACCCTTGAGCGTCAAGGGTGGGGAAAAGGTCGGGGAAGTGGCGGTGTTGCAAAAAAGGCTTTTATTCCAGCGGGAATTCGTTCTTTTCCTTTGTGGGAAGCCTTTTGCGCCCCGGCGGGCGGAAACTCCGCGTATCCGCTTTGTCACAGGACACGTCAAACGCTAGAAGAATCGGATATGAAAACTCAGTGGCTCCAAATCTGTGAGAATCTGCAAAACAGGCTCAACCCCGGCACATATAAGGTCTGGGTGGCGCCTCTCACCGCCGAACTTGAAGGGGACAGGATCAATCTGACGGCCCCGAACGGGTTCGTGGCGACGTGGGTGCGCGATCGCCTGCTCAATGATATTGCCGATGCCGCCGCTGAGGTGTTCGGACGGGCCATGGAGATCAACGTGATCGCGGGCAATCCCCCCGCCAAGTCGTCCGGCCGCCCGGCCCGGCCCGCCGTCACCGTGGAAGGCGAAGCGCCCGCCCGCCGCCCCCGCACGGCTCCCCGCCCCGTCGCCGCGCCGACGCTGCTTTCCGTCGGGGCCGAACAGCTTTCTCTGCCCATCACCATGCCCGTGCGTCAGGCCGTGCCGCACAATTGGCGGTACGCCTTCGATACGTTCGTGGTCGGTCCCACCAACGACATGGCCTATGCCGCCGCGCGCAACATGACGCGGCCCGGCGCGGCCGTGGACACGCTGTTCCTCAGCTCCGGGCCCGGACTCGGCAAGACCCACCTCACGCAGGCCGTGGGGCAGGCGTTGTGCGAGGCGAGCAACCGTTCCAATCCCAAGGTCGAATACCTGACCGCCGAAGAGTTTTCGAGCTGTTTCGTGCAGGCGCTCCAGTCCAAGACCGTGGATCGCTTCAAGGGGCGTTTCCGCGAAGCGGATCTGCTGTTGCTGGAGGACGTGCATTTCCTTCAGGGCAAGGAAAAGATGCAGGACGAGGTGCTCCCGACCATCAAGAGTCTGCAAACGCGCGGCAGTCGCGTCGTGCTCACAAGCTCCTTTACCCCGCGCGAGCTGAAGGATGTGGACGACAATCTGGTTTCCCGGTTCTGTTCCGGTTTTATGGCGGGCATTGAAAAGCCCGATGCCGAAACCAGAAGACGCATTCTGCAGGAAAAGGCCAACCAGAACGACGTTCCAT
>CAUHBW010000140.1 GCA_959604115.1 uncultured Bilophila sp.
CGTCTGAGGGAAAAGGGCACGGACGCATTCCAGCCCCCGGCCGACACGCCGCCGGAACCGAGGGGGTCCGGGGGGAATCATTCCCCCCGGCCCGCCGGGAGGCGCGGGTCCGGGCGGCAGCCCGGCCGCCGGAGGCATCGCCTTTCACTACAACACCCCTATTTCACAGAAGGAATACGCACATGGCCTTGTTCACACGGGAAGAAGCCCTCGAATACCATCGTTCCCCCCGCCACGGGAAAACCGAAGTGGTGCTGACCAAACGCTGCGAAAGCCAGAAAGACCTTTCCCTCGCCTATTCGCCGGGCGTGGCCGAAGCCTGCAAGGCGATCGCGGAAGATCAGACGTTGGTGTCCGAATACACCGGCCGCGCCAACCTGGTGGGCGTGATTTCCGACGGCACCGCCGTTCTCGGACTCGGCAACATCGGACCCTACGCCGCCAAGCCGGTGATGGAAGGAAAGGGCGTCCTGTTCAAGAATTTCGCGGACGTCGACGTGTTCGACCTCTGCCTCAAGACGTCCAGCACCGAAGAGTTCATCGCCGCCGTCAGGACGATGGAACCCACCTTCGGCGGCATCAACCTTGAAGACATCAAGGCCCCGGAGTGCTTCATCATTGAAGACACCCTGAAAAAGGAAATGAACATCCCCGTGTTCCACGACGACCAGCACGGCACCGCCATCATTTCAGGCGCCGCGCTGCTCAACGCCTGCGAACTTACGGGCCGCAGGATTGAGGACATCGTGGTCGTCGTCGTGGGCGCCGGCGCCGCCGGCATGGCCTGCGCCCGCTTCTACTGCACGCTCGGCGTCAGGCGGGAAAACATCCGCATGTTCGACTCCAAGGGGCTCATTCACAAGAAGCGCGCCGGCGTCGCCCCCTACAAGATGGAATTCGCGCAGGAAGAGGATTTGGGCGATCTCGCCGAGTGCATGAAGGGCGCGAACCTGTTCCTCGGGCTTTCCACCAAGAATCTGGTTTCGCAGGACATGGTGCGCTCGATGGCCGAAAAGCCGGTCCTGTTCGCCATGGCGAACCCCGATCCGGAAATTTCCTATGAAGACGCCAAGGCCGCGCGTCCCGACTGCATCATGGGCACGGGCCGTTCCGACTACCCGAACCAGATCAACAACGTGTCCGGCTTCCCCTACATCTTCCGCGGCGCGCTCGACGTCGAAGCCACGGAAATCAACGAGGCCATGAAGATCGCCGCCGCCGAGGCCCTCGCCGCGCTGGCGAAGGAACCCGCGCCCGCCGAAGTCTGCTCCGCCTACAATGTGGACAGCCTTTCGTTCGGCTACGACTACATCATTCCGAAACCCCTCGATCCGCGCATCCTCACGAGGATCACGCCCGCCGTCGCCAAGGCGGCGATGGAAACCGGCGTGGCCCGCAAGCGCATCGAGGATCTCGACGGGTATGCCCGCGAACTGGAACGTCGCGTAAAGGCCTCGCACGATCGCATCCGGCCTTTCGTCGCTTCGTACGAATAAAAAGAATGCCCTTCCGCTCCGTTGCAGCGGAGCGGAAGGGCGCCTTGTCGGTGAGGGCCGCGTTTTTTTTGGGAGGAACGGCGGCCGTCTCTTGGGGAGTTTCCGTCAAGGGGCGTCATTCCAGTTTGACGACCCTTCATACACTAACTTTTTTTGCTTTTTTCGCAAGCAGGGGAGAGGTGTCTGTATGAAACGGTTTGCATGGAGCTTGTTGGCACTCGGCGTAGTGGCCTGCGGCGTGTTCCTGTTCGGCGGCTTTGACTGCCTCGCCGCGACCGGTACTTCCGGGGCCGCCATACCCGGCGATCCCACCAAAGCCTATATCACTCTTGGTATTCTCATCATCGCCGCGCTGCTGTTCGTGACCGAAGCCCTGCCGCTGCCCATCACGGCCATGCTCGTTCCGGTCGCGCTGTCCTCGACCGGCGTGCTGACCTCTAAGGTGGCCTTCAGCTACTTCGGCGACAACACCGTGGTGCTGTTCATGGCCATGTTCATCATCGGCGAATCCACCTTCGTCACCGGCTTCGCCGACAAGGTGGGCGAAACGGCCCTGAAGCTGTCCAAAGGCGACATGAAGAAACTGTTGCTGTTCTCCATGATCGCGGTCGGCGGCCTCTCCACCGTGCTGTCGAACACCGGTACGACCGCCGTGGCCGTGCCCATGATCATGGGCATGTGCGCCTCCGCCAAGGTCGCGCCCAGCAAGATTCTGATGCCCGTGGCCTTCGCCTCCTCGCTCGGCGGCACCGTGACCCTCGTGGGCACGCCCCCCAACGGCATCGTCAACTCCATGCTCGATCAGGTCGGCCTCCAGCAGTTCGGCTTCTTCGAATTCGGCAAGTTCGGCCTCATCCTGTTCGCCGTCGGCCTGCTGTACTACTGGGCGTTCGGCTACCGTCTGCTTCCCGCCGACAAGGGCGGCGAGGACCATTCCTTCGGTTCCGAAATCAAGGAACGCCGCACCAACAAGATGCCTTACTCCATCGGCATTTTCGCCTTCGTGGTCATCATGATGGTGACCGGCTACCTGCCCCTGACCACCGCCGCCGTGCTCGGCGCGTGCCTCGTGGTGGCGACCCGCTGCATGAGCATGAAGGAAGCCTTCCACTGCATCGACTGGGTGACCATCTTCCTGTTCGCCGGCATGCTGTCCATGTCCGCCGCCATGCAGAAGTCCGGCGCCGCCGCGATGGTGGCCAATACGCTGGTGTCCAGCGTGTCCGGACCCTACATGCTGATGTTCGCCTGCTGCGCGCTGACCATGATCCTCACCAACTTCATGTCCAACACCGCGACCGCGGCGCTCATGGCTCCGCTGGCCCTTCCCATCGCCGTCGGCGGCGGCGTTTCGCCCCTGCCGCTCATGATGGGCATTTGTATGTCCGCGTCCGCCTGCTTCCTGACCCCCATCGCCACGCCTCCGAACACCATCGTTCTGACGCCCGGCCGTTATTCCTTCATGGACTACATCAAGGCAGGCTGGCCGCTCCAGATCATCAGCCTCGTCCTGTGCGTGTTCGTCATCCCGATGATCTGGCCCTTCGCCGTCAAGTAGACGAGCCCTCAACCATGTCCCACTCGCGGCGTCCTGTCCCCAACCGGGACGCCGCACTTCCCCTCCCCCCTCGGACGTTCCCCGGCGGCACGGTGCCGTCGGGGGGCGTCCCCCCCTCGGCGGGACGGGCAACGCCTGTCGCATTCATCGCGGCAGGCGTTTTGTTTTGGCGGGGAGAGGCGGAGAAGGGCGGCTCCGGCGGCGGGAAGTGCCGTGAAGCCGCGTTGCGGGACGCCTCCGGCGACCATGAGGGCCGGGGCGCTGTGGGCTCAAGATTCCCCGACGGAATTCCTGACGGCGCCGGTTGCGCCGGTTTCCGGTTGAATGTGCCGAGCGGAAGGGGGCGTTTTCGGTGAAACGGGCTTCCGATGTGTATGCTTTCTTTGGACGGATGCGCCGTGGACGGGAGGGGCGGCGTGTGCGCGGACGGCAAAAAAACAGGGAGAAACGGAGGGCCGTCTCTCCCTGGGAGGTGCGAGGGAAGATTATTTTTTGAGTTCGTTCTTGACGCGGGAGGGCACGACGGCAAGGAGGGAGGCGGCCTCCTCGGAGGCGCGCAGGAGGGCATGTTTCTTTTCGTGGTAGTCGTGAAGGCGACGAAGGATGCGGTCGTCACGGCGGCCTTTGAGCCATATCTGGGTGGCGTTCACGATGTTCTGGAAGATGGAGTAGGCCGCCAGCGAGACGGAGGCGATGGGATCGAGGTATTGGAAGGTCAGCCACATGGGCAGGATGATGTTTTTCTGGGCCAGCGCCTGCCCCCCGGCGATGCGGCGGTGGTAGCGCGCTCCGATGACCTTGCCCAGCACGAAGTTGGCTGTGCATACGCCGATGCCGGTCAGGGCGAGGAAGAATTCGAGTTCGTAGTCCTTTTCCCCCGGCTTGAGGAGCTGCTCGAAGGTGCCGCCCATGAGGATGGTCAGCATCAGGGCCCAGATGTAGTAGGACAGGATGCCCCAGCGAAGGAGCAGGGCGTTGAGTTTCGGGGCGGTGTACTGGATGAACCACGCGAGGAGCAGCGGCAGGAGCATGGTGGGGCCCACGCGCAGGGCCACGCTGCACATGGTTTCAAAGAAGGGCACGTCCACCGGACCCGTCGCGATGATCGGCAGGACCAACGGCGCGAGGAGCACGATGGCGACGCTGCTCAGGAAGACGTAGGCCGCGAGAAAGGCCACGCTGCCGCCGAGCATGCCGGTGATGATGGCCGCCGCCGTCGCCGTGGGCGTGAGGGCCGCCATGCACACGCCCTGCGCGATGGCGGGATGCCACGGCAGGGTGGCGGCGTAGAGCCCGAGGCCCATGGCTACCTGAATCCCCAGCAGGATCAGCAGCAGCGGATGGAAGCGGAGATCGCGCGGCGAGATGTTGCAGAACGTCAGCAGAAGCATGATCGCGAGCAGCCACGGAGTCAAGGGAGTGAACTGGGAGAAGAAGCTGTGCCCCAGAGCTCCCACCACGATGGCGATGAGCAGAGTCCACTGTTTGAGCGTACGCAGCAAGTGTTTCATCTTGCCCCCTCCGGCTCCCGCATCATGTGGAGCCGTATCCACCATACAAAACGCCGGTGGGGTTATCAAGCAAGAATTCTGGGGGGTTGCGGATGATTATCATGTGAGGAAAAGCGTTTTCCGCTATCCGTCCGCGCCTGCGCTCTCGTGAAAGAAGCTAACGGGCGTAAAACGTTTCCGAATGTCGACAGGCGGACGCCGCCGGGCCGCCGGTTTCCCTTGCTCCCGAAAAGAGACGGGGCTTTCCGGCGGAATGGCGGCTTTGATCGGGTGGTACAGCGTTGTGGGGGACGGGGATAGCGGCACGCGGTCGGCTTTGCCATGATGGGGGCTATATGGTGTTTCCGGCGTGGGCACGCCTCCCGAAAGGAGGATATCCCCATGCGGCGCTTCCTGCGGGACGTGGCGATTCAAGCAATCGCCAGCGTCATAGCGGTTGTGGTTTTGCGGTTCATTCTGAATCAGTAACGCGGTTGCCCCGGTAGGAAGCGCACTCACGTTACGGCTCTTTCGATTCACAGGCCAAAATTTTTTGCCGTACGGGCCTGCGCCATGCGATCGACACGGCGCTTTCGCGCCCTTCCCGCGAACGTCCGGTGGAAGGCAAGGCCTTCTTTCCGCCGGAAAGAGCGTGGGAAAAAGAAAAAGCCCTTACGGATTGCAATCCGTAAGGGCTTGTTTTCACTGGTGCGCCCGGCGCGATTCGAACGCACGGCCTTTAGCTCCGGAGGCTAACGCTCTATCCGACTGAGCTACGGGCGCGTAATCTCCCCGAAGGGACACCACAGAGTTGGAAAGCTAGCTCTTGTGCCGCGTCCTGTCAAGCTGTATGCTCGACCATCGGGACAATGCGGGGGAGCGGCATGTCGTTTGTGCCGCGTTTTGGCGTCCTCCTGATCGGTTTTCCGCACGTCCCTCTTTCTTTATCAAGGAGTTATCATGAGCGTTTCCGTTACCTGGTACGGTCATTCCAATTTCAAGGTTTCCTGCGGCGGCGTGTCCGTCCTTATCGATCCGTTCTTCACCCACAACCCTTCCTGTCCCGTGACCTGGAACGCGGCGGGCAAACCGGACCTCGTTCTCGTCACTCATGACCACGGCGATCACGTCGGCGACGCGGTCGCCGTGTGCAAGGCCGGGGGCGTGACCTGCGGCTGCGTGGTGGGCACGGCGGAACGGCTGATCGACGCCGGATTGCCGCAGTCCTGCGTTCCGGGGGGGATAGGTTTCAACGTCGGCGGCTCCATTGAAGTGAAGGGCATCCGCGTGACCATGACGCAGGCGTTCCATTCCTCCGAAAGCTCCGTGCCCGTGGGCTATGTGGTGACCATGCCGGGCGGCTTCACCTTTTATCACGCGGGCGATACCGGCATCTTCTCCAGCATGGAGCTGATCGGTTCGCTGTACCCGCTGGATTTGGCCCTGTTGCCCGTGGGCGGCTTCTTCACGATGGACGGCCTGCAGGCCGCCCACGCCGCGCGCCTGCTCAAGCCCAAGGCCGTGATTCCCATGCACTGGGGCACGTTCCCGGTACTGGCTCAGGACGCCTCCGCGTTCACGGCGCATCTCGCGTCCGTCGCGCCCGGCGTCCGCGCCGTGGTCATGAAGCCCGGCGAAACCATCGAATGCTGACACCGAGGATCACCATGTCGCTCATCGAACACGGCGAGCTTGTTCGCCGCGCGCTGGAATACGTTCAGGAGGAGCGGCTCCGTCGCCCCGACGCGCCGCTTTCCCGTCTGCTCGACGAGGCGGGGATGCGTTTCAATCTGACGCCGCTGGATGCGGCGCAGCTGGTCCGCCTCTTCTCCGAAACCGGACGGGAGACTCCGTGCGACCGCTAACTCAGTATCTCTACAGGACGTTGCCTGATGCCTTCGCTTCTTCAGAGACAGATATTTAAGGAAATCGCCAACCTGTTCATCCTTGGCGTGGGGGTGCTGCTGACGCTCATCCTCATCAGCCGAGCCGTGCAGATGCGGGAACTGTTTCTGGGGCTGGATCTCGGCGTTCTGGATACCGTCCTGCTGTTCGGCTATATGACGCCGCTGTTTCTCATGCTGGTGATTCCCATCGCCTGCATGCTCAGCGTGTTCCTGACTTTCCTGCGCATGAGCACGGACCGCGAACTGGTGGCCCTGCGCGCCGGAGGCATCAACATTTATCAGATGCTGCCCGCGCCGCTGCTGTTCAGCGTGATCTGCATGCTGCTCACGCTGTGGGTCTCCCTGCACTGGCTGGCCTGGGGCATGGGGCACTTCCGGGAAACCATTCTGGACATCGCCAACACGCGTGCCCGGATTGTGGTGCAGCCCGGCGTATTCAATACGGATTTCCCCAATCTGGTGCTTTTCGCCCGGCAGGTGGACCCGCGTGACGGGGATTTGTCGCAGGTGCTGGTGGACGACAGTTCCCATCCCGAACGCCACATGACCATCCTCGCTCCCGGCGGGCGCTTCGATACCGACACCGAACGTGGCGAACTCGTGTTTCGGCTGGAAAACGGCAAAATCTACACGACCGACAAAAAGGGTTCTTCCGTGCTGGGCTTTGACGAATACAAGGTCCGCCTGCCGCTGGATTCCCTCTTCAAGAGCCTTGATCTCGGGGAGGTGAGGCCGCGCGAAATGTCGTGGAGCAAGCTCACCAGCATCACGCGGGAGGAAGCCCTGCAACGCGACGTGAACTACGCCAACAAGCTGGATGTGGAACGGCACAAGCGTTGGGCCTATCCCGTGGCCTGCATCGCGCTGACCCTTTTCGTCCTGCCGCTGGCGTCGGCGTTCGAGGGGTTGCACCGGCAGACCGGGCTCATGCTGGCTCTGGCCATGTTCTTCGTCTACTACAGCATGATGTCGCTCGGGTTCAGCACGGGCGAAGCCGGGACCATTCCGCCCTCCATCGGGTTGTGGGCTCCGAACATCCTGTTCCTGTGCCTCGGGATGTACGGGCTCTGGCTGACGGCGCACGAACGAACGCCGCACCTGGCCTCCCTTTTCCGCAATCTGCGGGCGAGGAGGGCGTCATGAGCCTTCTTTTCCGGTATCTGACCAAGAACAACGCCTTCATCCTGCTGCCGACCCTTGCCGTGGGCATCGGCCTCTATGTGCTCACCGACCTCTTCGAGCGTCTCGACAATTTCATTGAGGCCGGGGTTTCGGTGGGGATGGTGTTCACGTACTTCATCGTGAAGATGCCTCTCGTGATCTCGCAGATTCTGCCGGTGATTTTCCTGCTCTCCACGGTGATCCAGTTGTGCATCATGGGCCGCAGCCGCGAGCTGACGGCGCTTCAGGCCGGGGGGATTTCCCTCGGGGTGGTGGCGAATTCGATGATCCTGTGCGGCCTGTTCTGGAGCGGCGTCCAGCTCGGTTTTTCCGAATATCTGGGCGTGGCGGGCGAGCGGGAGTCGGCGCGCATCTGGCAGGAGGAGGTCCGCAAGAAGAACCTCGCGGCCACGGTGTTGACCGACGTATGGTTCACCGACGGCGACTGGATCGTTTCGCTCGGCACGCTCGACCCCAAGGCGTACGGCACGGGGTTTTCCGGGTTCGAGCTGTCGGAGGACGGCCTGAGCATCAAGCGCATCGTGAAGGCTTCGTCCTATACCGCCGAGCCGGGACGTTGGGCATTGCAGGATGTGCACGTCTACACGCCGGACGCCTTCACGCAGGAGCAGGTGCCGGATTTCGTCATTCCGCTCCGGCAGGATCCTGAGACGTTCCGTCTGGTGAGCGCGGGCACGAAGCCGCAGCAGCTTCCGCTCTGGCAACTCGGCGAGGCCATCGACCAGTTGAAGGCTTCGGGGTCCAACGTGGAGACGCTCCGCACGGCGTGGCACGCCAAGCTGGCCTATGCCGCGTCGATTCTCATCATGGCTTTTGTGGCTACGGCCATCGTTTCGTGGAAGGACAACATCTACATCGCGGTGACCATCGCGCTCGTGTGCACCTTCCTCTATTATGCGGTCTATACTCTCGGGACGACCCTCGGTCAGCGGGGCATCGTTTCGCCCATCCTCGGGGCGTGGGGCGCGAACATCATCGCCGGGCTCTTCGCCATGTGGCGGCTTGTGCCGATGCTGTTGCGCAGGGTGTAGAAGAACTTGGGGAGGGGAAGGGGAAACTTTCTGAAGAAAGTTTCCCCTTCCCCTCCCCAAACCCCACCCCATCCTCTTCAAAGACTTTC
>CAUHBW010000141.1 GCA_959604115.1 uncultured Bilophila sp.
CAGAAAAGTTTCTCCTCCCCTCCCCCGATTCCTTTCCTTTTCCTACGTTGCTTCCTCCACCCGGACGGGGGTCAGCTTGAGGGCCGGAATCTTGACCGTGGGGTCAAGCCGGTCGTGGCTGGTCAGGGCGTTGGCCGGGCTTTCCTCAAAATGGAAGGGCAGGAAAACCGTTCCGGGCCTGAGGTCCGTGGTCGTACGCAGACGGGCGATGACCGAACCCTGCGCCGAGGTGACGCGCACCTTCCAGTTGTCCTTGAGCCGCAACGCCGCCGCGTCGTCCGGATGCATGTCCAGAAACGCTTCGGGATACTCGCGGTCCAGCGCCCACGAGCGTCGGGTCATGGTCCCCGTGTGGTAGTGGTGCGACAGCCGCCCCGTCAGCAGCGTGAACGGATAGGTTTCGTCCGTTTCGGCTCCGAGATCGGGAGGAACGTCGTTCACCGTGAACAGCCCGAGCCCCCGGGTGAAGGTTGCGGCGTGCAGGTAGGGCGTGCCCGGATGAGCGGCGGTCGGGCAGGGCCAGCACAGCCCCTGCTCCTCGGCCAGCCGGGTGTAGTCCATGCCCGCATAGCTCGGCACCACCTGACGGATTTCGTTGAAGATTTCCCGTGGCGAATCATAGTCGGCCCGGCCTCCGAGCGCGTTGATCACGTCGCAGAGGATGCGCCAGTCCGGGCGCGTTCCCGGCAGCGGGGAAAGCACCTCGTTGACGAGCTGTACGCGGCGTTCGGTATTGGTGAACGTCCCCTGCTTTTCGAGGTAGCTGGTCGCGGGCAGCACCACGTCCGCAAGTTGGGCCGTGGGCGTCAGGAAGATGTCCTGCACGACGAGAAAATCGAGATTCCGCAAGCCTTCTTCGACCTTCGCCGCGTCCGGGTCCGACTGCATGGGGTTTTCGCCCATGATGTAGGCCGCGCGGACGGAACCGTCGCGCATGCCTTCCATGATCTCGGTGAGCGTCCTGCCCTGCTCGTCCGCGAACGGCCCCCAGAGCCGCCCGAAACGCTGATGCCCCAGATCGGAGTCCGCCTTCACGTAGCCGGGCAGGGTTTCGGGCAGCGCGCCCATGTCGCAGGAGCCCTGTACGTTGTTCTGTCCGCGCAGGGGGATCAGCCCGGTGGAGGGTCGTCCGATCATACCGCAGAGCATGACGAGGTTCGCCAGCGCGCCGCAGGTCCGGGTACCCGTCACCTGTTGGGTGACGCCCATGCAGTACAGGATGACCGATTTCGGCCCCGTGGCGTAGAGCCGGGCCGCCTCGCGGACGGACTCCGGCGACAGGCCGGTGAGCGGCGCGGCCCATTCGGGCGTGCAGTTCCGCAGGGAGTCCTCCAGCGCGGTGAAATTTTCGGTGCGCTCGTTGACGAACGTTTCGTTGTGCGCCTGCTCCTCGAACAGGATGACGTGCATCATCGCGTTGATCAGCGCGAGGTTGCTTCCCGGACGGATCGGCAGGTGCAGATCCGCCAGCGCGGCGACGGGGGTGCGCCGGGGATCGACGGTGACGAGTCTGGCCCCGCGCTTCCTGGCGGCGGTGATGCGGGCGTAGACCAGCGGATGCTGCGCCGAGGTGTTGGAGCCGATGACGAAGATGACGTCCGAGGAGCGGATTTCCTCAATGCCGTTGGTGGCCGCGCCGGACCCGAATGCGGTGGCCAGACCGGCCACGGTGGGGCTGTGTCAGAGCCGGGCGCAGTGATCGATGTTCGGGGAACCGATCACCGCGCGGGTCAGCTTGGCGGCGAGATAGTTTTCCTCGTTGGTGCAGCGCGCGGACGCGAACATGGCGAACGCGTTGGGGCCGTGGGCGCGGATCACGGAACGCAGGTGATCGGCGATGGCCCGGTATGCCTGACTCCACGAGACGGCTTTCAGCGTGCCGTCCTCCTGACGGAGCAGCGGCTGGTCCAGCCGGTCGGGATGGCGCGCGAAGCCGTGCCCCTGCCATCCCTTCGAGCACAACATGCCCCGGCTGACGGGGTGGTCCTGTTTGGGCAGGACGCCGACGATGCGTCCGCCTTCCACGGTCAGGTAGAGATTACACCCGCAACCGCAGTAGCCGCAGGTGGTCAGGACTTTTTTCATGGTCGCGCTCCGGGAGACTGTTCAGTTGACCAAGAATACATCCTGCTTGCAACGCTTACAAGCCTTTTCGGCGATTGTGCGGAAACGTTTTTCCGGTTTCGATTGTTTTTCTCCCGGAAACTTTCCTTTCCGTCAACGGACTGTCCGTTGGCGCTTCGTCTCCGAAGGCTTCGTTCCGGCCCGTTTTCCGCTCCGGCGGGGCGGGCGCGTCCTCGCCTTCCGCGCTCCCGCGCACCTGCTGACATCGTTCAATCTTTCTTGGGAGGCGATGCCGGGTAGGGTGCAGCTCATGAAGCAATCACCCCCACATCCATTCTCTTTGTCACCGGTCGCGGATTCGCTCCGCCAGCCGTTCCCGGAAATCCGGCTCCTGCCCGACGGCGCGTTCGCCGCGCGCGACGGCAGGCCCGGAACGCTCACGGGAGGAACCCTCAACGCGTGGACGCTGTCGCAGGCGTTCGCGGCCCGGCTGATCGCGCTGTGGCGTCGGCGGGAAACGCCGCTGGTCATCGACTATGAGCACCAGAGCCTCAACGCCCGCCACAACGGGCAGCCCGCTCCGGCGGCGGGCTGGATCGAGTCGCTTCGGTACGTGCCCGGCGAAGGGCTGTTCGCGGCGGTCCGCTGGACCGAGGGCGCGAAGGCGTTCATCGGGCAGGACGAGTACCGGTTTATCTCGCCGGTGTTTTCCTTCAACCCCCAGACCGGCGACGTGCTGGAGCTGAAGGGCGCGGCGCTCACCAACGTGCCCGCGCTCGACGGGCTCGGCGCGATCGCCGCGACCGAGGCGTTTCCGGGCCTGCCCGGTTCGCCCGAACCGCAACAGGAGACGGACATGACCGCGCTCGACAGGCTGAAACGTTTGCTCGGACTGCCCGAAGACGCCGACGACGGCACCGTGCTGGCCGAACTGGACAGGCTGGAGTCCCTGCTGACTCCCGATGAGGAACTTGTGCCGGGCGGGGGGCGGCCCTCGCTGTTCGAGTACGTGCAGGCCTGCCATCCCGACGCGGCGTTGGGCACGCTGGAGCGCGTCAACGCCTCCCTGCGCGAACAGCTTTCCGTGGCCCTGACGAGCGCGCAGGGCGACCGGGTGTCCCGGCTGGTGGAGGAGGCCGTGGCCGAAGGGCGTCTGAGCCGCGGGCTCGTCGGCTGGGCGACCACGCTCGGGCGGCAGAACCCCGAAGCGCTGGAAAGCTATCTGGCGGCGGTGTCGCCCCTCGCCGCGCTGACCTCGTTCCAGACGGGCGGAGGCCGCACGTCGCTCGCCGCGCCCGCCGCGTCCCCGCTTTCCGACGAGGAACGTTTCGTCTGCGCCCAGCTCGGCCTCAGCGAAGCCGATTTCGCGGCGGTCAGAGGCTAGGGAGCCGCGGGAAAAGACGGCCCGAGGAACCGAACCTTTCCCCATTCCCCGGCAAGGCCTTGGAAAGGCGAAGACGTGCCGCCTCCTTGTCTGTTGTCACTCGACAACATCTGAACACCGTGAAACGGCAGGAACTCCTTCCGTGCAACCTCCCCGCCAAGTGAAAGTCTTGGGAAGATGCGGGGAGAGGGTGCGAGGGAGGGGAGAAGAAAGCCCTTCTCCGGAAGGGGTTCTTCTTCCCCCCCCGCGATAACCGTCAACCAAAGGAAAAAACATGGCTCTTGTGACGAGTTCTCTTGTGTCCGCCCTGCGCGTGGGCTTCCAGCGTGAATTTCAGGATGCGCTGTCGTCCGCGCCCTCGCAGTGGGACAAACTGTCCACGCGCGTGCCGAGCAGTTCGGCGAGCAACACTTACGGCTGGATCGGACAGTTCCCCAAGCTCCGCGAATGGTCGGGCGACCGCTCGTTCAACAATATCAAGGAACACGGCTACTCGGTGATGAACAATCTCTACGAGGCCACCGTGGACATCCCCCGCACGGCTGTGGAGGACGACGACATCGGCGTCTACGCTCCCCTGTTCCGTGAAATGGGCTACGCCGCCGGAACTCACCCGGACGAAATCGTGTTCGGCCTGCTCAAGAACGGCACTGCGGGCACCTGCTACGACGGCAAGACTTTCTTTGCGGCGGATCATCCCGTCTATCCCAACGTGGACGGCACTGGAACGGCGCAGGCCGCGTCCAACTGGCTGCGCCCCGCCGCCGTGGACGGCACCGTCACCGACGGCACGCCGTGGTTCCTGCTGGACGTCTCGCGCCCGCTGCGCCCGTTCATTTTTCAGGAACGCACCGCCCCGGAACTGCAGGTCATCACGAACCCGGACAACGACTACGTGTTCATGAAGGACAAGATTCCCTACGGCATCCGCTACCGCTGCAACGGCGGCTACGGGTTTTGGCAGCAGGCCGTGTGCAGCACGCGGGAACTGACCGCCGACAACTTCGCCGCCGCGCTTGAAGCCATGCAGAACTTCCGCGCCGACGGAGGGCGTCCGCTCGGGCTCGGTTTCGGCGGCGAGGCCGGAACCCTGCTCGTCGTGCCGCCGTCCCTCCAGTCCGCCGCGCGCCGGATCGTCTCCGCCGAGCAGAATCCCGACGGCGGCAGCAACATCTGGTACCGCGCCGCTACATTGCTGGTCAGTCACTGGCTGATTTAACGGAACGGGGCGTCGGCTTCTCCGCTCCCCATCCGGGGGACCGGAATGCGCGGAAAAGACGCCGCGCCCTTCCTTCATCAACGCCATCCGCCGGGTCAGGAGGCCCCCTTGCAGGCGCGGGACGGAGTCCTGCCCGCCGGAGGCAACATTCGGAGACACAATGGCATACGCCACACTTGATCAGCTCGTGAGCCTGTTCGGGGCGGAGGAAATCCGCACTCTTTCGGACAGGCGGGGTACGGGCGAACTCGACGAACGGGTCGTGCTCGACGCGCTGGCTCGGGCGTCCTCGGAGGTGGACAGCTACCTCGCGGATCGCTACGCGACGCCCCTTCCGGACGCCGCGCCGATCCCGGAGGTGGTTGTGTCCGTCACCGGGGACATCGCCCGCTATCGGCTCACGGGCGGCGACGTCCGGGACACCGATCCCATCCGCGAACGCTACACGCGGGCGCTCAATTGGCTTCGCGACGTCGCGGACGGCAGGGCGGGCGTTCCCGGCCTGCCGCCCGCGGGCGAGACGCCGGAAGGCTCCGTACTTCTGGAGCCGGGCACGCGCCCGTGGGAAGGGGTGACGCCGTGAACCGCACGCCGATGGAGGTGGAGGACGCGATTGTGGAACTTTTGCGTCCGATTGCGGAGATGCCCGGCGCGAAGGCCGTTTCGGCCTTTCAGGGCCAGCCCGGCAAGGACGTCCGGGAACAGCTGCGGCGCGGGCTCCCGGCGGTGCTGGTCCTGTACGCGGGCTCCCCGGACTTTACGTCTTCGGGCCGACGGTTGGAGGAGCGCATGGTGTTCGACGTGTATGTGATGGACAAAAGTTACCGAACGGGAACGAACGGACAGAAGCCCGAACCGGGGCATCCGGGAACGTATGCGCTGCTCGCGGCGGTGCGGGAACGCCTGATCGGCGTGCCGCCCCTGCCGGGTATGGGGCCGTGCCTGCCGTCGTCCATCCGCGGGTTCGTGCTGGACGGGGCCAGCGTGTACCGCATGACGGTTTCGACCGCGCACAACATTTTACTGTAAGGATTGGACATGACTGCAAGTCCGCAGACAAGGAACTACCTGTACGGCAAGGGCGAACTGTTTTTCCGCGCCGGGGGGAGCGAAGGCTACGACCACCTCGGCAACGCTCCGGCCTTCACCATCAGTCTGACCGAGGAAAAGCTGGAGCACTTCAGCTCCATGAGCGGCACGAAGACCAAAGATCTTCAGCTCGTGACCCAAAAGGGGGCGACCGTCGCCTTCACGCTGGAGGAATTCACCACCGGCAACCTGCTGCGCGCCTTCAAGGGCGCGGCGGTGGCGAAACGGATGCAGGACGCCGAAACCGTCACCGGCATGGCGATCAGCGCCAACAAGGGGCTGTACACGCTCATCGGCAAGGAAAAGCTCGGATTCACCCGTCTGGAGCACGGGGCGGTCACGTCCGGTCCCTTTACCGCCGGGTCCTCGGTGACGGGTTCGACCTCCAGCGCCACGGCGACCGTGGCCTACGTCGAGGACGGCGCTCTGGCGTGCGTGAACGTGCGCGGCGCGTTCGTGCCCGGCGAACAGATTGCGGCGTCCAGCGCCACGGCCACGCTGCGCGTCGTCGCGCGCGTCGCCGACGTGGTGCTGACCGACAAGGCCGCGTCCCCGGCGGTCCGTTACCGGCTGGGCGAGGACTACGACCTGAACGTCCGTACCGGCCTGCTGCGGGTGCGCGAATCGTGTTCAGCCGAAACCGTGTACGTGACCGCCGACTGCGAAGCCTGCGACGCGCAGCTCGTGGACGCGCTGACCGCGAACGATGTTACCGGTGAGTTGCTTTTTGTGGGGCAACCCGATCAGGGGCCGGGCATGGTGGTGCAGTGCTGGAAGGTGACCCTCTCCCTCGGCGGCGAGGTCGGGTTCATCAGCGAGGAGCTGGCTTCCATTCCCATGACCGGCGAGGTGCTCGCCGACGATCTCAATCATCCCGAAAGCCCGTTCTTCCGGGTGCGGTATCTGGGATAGCGGAAGAAAGAACGGAATGGGGAGGCCCTTCCCTGCGAAGCGTCTCCTCCCCGCAACACCATCCATGAAGGAAAAACACCATGAGAAAAACAACGGCATTCACGATTGAGAACGACAGGGGAACGCTGGACGTGCGGCTCCACGAGCTGACGGTCCGCGAAGTGCTGGATCTCGGCGAACAGTTCGGCAAAGGGCCGCTGGTGCAGGATCTCGAACGTCTGCTGCCCCGGAT
The DNA here is from genome assembly GCA_959604115.1 of uncultured Bilophila sp. Lineage (GTDB taxonomy): Bacteria > Desulfobacterota > Desulfovibrionia > Desulfovibrionales > Desulfovibrionaceae > Bilophila. The sequence continues at coordinate 6,901 of CAUHBW010000141.1, forward strand.
GTCCAATTTGACGACCAATGATCTGCTGGACATGACTCCCGGCGAACTCGAACAGGTCTGGGGCGAGTTCCGGGAGGTCAACGAGGCTTTTTTCAGGATTGCCGGAGCGTTGGGCTTCGGCAGGGTGCTGGAGGCGTTTCGGGCGCAGCTGAGGAGCGACCTTATGGAGGCGGCTCTGGACGGCAGCGGCTCCTCGGAACGGTGATGCGGCTGGCGGGAGCCGGGCACAGGGACGTGTTCGAGTACGGCTGGAGCGCATTTCTCGGCGCGCTTGAGGCCGAGGCGGCGCGGCGGGACGAACGCCTGAAGGATGCCGCCCTTGCCCTGCGTGTGGCCCTGCACGCGGACGGACGGCAGTTCAGGGATTTTCTGGAGGCACAGGCATGAACGGCTATACGCTGGAACTCAGCCTCAAGGATTCGGTGTCCGCAGGGCTGAAGGAGATGACCCGCGCACTCTCGGATGTACGCAAGCTGGTGGACGCGCTCCGGGCCGACGTGTCCGCGCTGAACGGCGAGACGGGCGAGGCCGTCGCGGGTGCGAAATTCGGCGCGCTGGCGGGGGGCGTCGGGGAACAGATCGAAGGGCTGGCGAAGGGTGCGCTCGCCGATCTGGACGCGGCGTTCCGGAACAGCGGCGAGACGCTGGCCGCCTACCATGCGGAACGGCGTCGGCAGGCCAAGGAAACCTCGGAGGCGGAACGGGAGGGGGCCGAGGAACAGGCCGGGCGCATGGACAGGGAGCTTGAGAACCAGAAGGAGCTGTACGCCCTCCAGCTTGAAATGCTGGCGGCCTACAACAAGCAGCATGAGGAGCTGACGAAGGCGCGGGCGGAACGGGAAACCGAGATACAGAAGAAACAGGACGAAGAAGAGCAGAAGCGCCTCAAGAGTACCCAGACGTTTGCCGACGACATGGCGCAGGCCATGAAGGGCTTCTACGAGTCGGGCATCGCACAGAACCAAGCGGTATACCGCATGTATCAGGCGTTTGCCGTAGCCGAGGCCACCATCAGCACCTACAAGGCGGCGCAGGAGGCATACGCCAACGGCATGGGATGGGGCGGGCCGGTGGTCGGGGCGGTCATGGCCGCTGCCGCCGTCGCGGCGGGCATGGCCCGGGTGGCGACGATCAAGAGCACGAAGCCCAAGGGGTACGCGTTCGGCGGCCTGATCGGCGGTTCGGATCGGGGCGACCGGGCGGACAACGTGCTGATCCGCGCCACGCCCGGCGAATACGTGCTGGATCGGCCCGCCGTGTGCCGCTACGGGCTGCCCGCGCTGGAAGCCCTGCGCCGGGGGGCCGTGCCCCGCGAGGCGTTGGAGCCGTTCGCCGCGCCGCGTCTTCCCGTTTCCGTGGGGAGACGGACGGCCTATGCGTCCGGCGGGGAGATCGGAACGGCCTCCCTGACGGATCGCGGCGAACGCGAGGATGGTCTGACCGTCATCAACGTCATGGATTTTCAGCGCGAGTTCGACCGTGCGCTGGCCTCGACGCGGGGACGGCGGGTGCTCATCAACATTCTGGGCGAGGAAGGGATCGCATCCTGACCCGCGCGGGCGTCGCGCCCGAGGAGGAACAATGGCATTCAGCGGCAAGCTGACGGCGGCGAACCATGCCGATCTGCTGGCGAAAATCACGGCGTTCATCACCGGGGACGCGAACACGCCGGGACGCGACTGGACGGTGCTCCGGCGGGACGCGCTGGCGTACGGCCCGGCGATCGTGTTCCGCAACACCGGCCTTTCCGGCGCGGAAGAGGTCAACATCGGGCTGTACGCCGCGACCTATACGGACGGCGTCAAGGGCGGTCTGGTGTGCAAGGTCTACAAGGCGTTCGACTGTT
>CAUHBW010000142.1 GCA_959604115.1 uncultured Bilophila sp.
GCCCCCGCGGGCTCAACCCCCCGGGTCGCCCCCCACGCCGCATGGTTCCCCTGGAAACGTTTGAGGTATCCGGCGGGTCTGTCCGGCTCCGGCATCCCCTCCAGCGGATGCGGGGGTGAAAAGGGCTCGAAGCGAACCCGCCCCTTTTCATTTTTCCTTGGCCGGAAGGAAGGATGAACGGCTATGGCGCGGCGGTCTTTTTCGGCACGAAAAACCGTTCCCCGTACGCGCCTTCATGAATGAGCAGCTCAATTTTTTTGGCGATTCCACCGGCATATCCCGTCAGACTTCCATTCGCGCCGACAACGCGATGACAGGGGATAATGATGGAGACGGCATTATGCCCGACCGCGCCGCCCACCGCTTGGGAAGACATTCCTTCCTTGCCGAGTATCCGGGCGACCTTTTCGGCGATTTCTCCATAGGTCGCCACTTCGCCGTAGGGAATTTGGCAAAGAATGTTCCACACCGTTTTCCTGAACGCGCTTCCCGCCGGATCAAGTTTCAGCTCCGCTATTCGGGGCCTTTCACCGGCGAAATACCGATCAAGCCATTCCTTGGCCCGGATCAGCGCGGGGCAGTCGTCCCGTTCCCACGCTTCCCCTTTCAGGGTATTTCCGAAATATTTTTGGCCTTCCAGCCAGAGCCCGACAAGGGCGTCGTCTTTCGCCGCGAGCATGACCCGCCCCAAAGGCGTTCCGTGCCAGGTCATACGGTTCACCGTCTCCTCCTTTTCAGCACTCCCAGCGGAATTTCTTCAAGTCCACATGGCTGTCGTCCTTCATGACGACCCGTTCCGCTTCCAGCAAAAAACGCTGTTCCGTCCAGCCGGGCACAAGTCGCCCCGCATGATTGACGACTCTGTGGCACGGATATTCGCCATAGTATTCCGCCATTCCAAGAACCTTTCCCACCAGTCTGGAATTCTTGTCCCGTCCGATCAGACGCGCGATCTGGCCATATGTGGCGACGCGCCCTTCCGGTATTTCCTCAACGACGGAAAGGATTTCATATATCAAATCGTGATCGAGGACACGGCGTCCCGCACGGCAACGCCGTTCCCCTGACGGGAATAAGGAATCTTTCATGGCAAGCCTTCCCCACAATCTTCGCTGTTCGTCGGCTCCGATGCCGCCGTTGCGGCTCATCGCATGTGGCATCGCGCCGCGACCTGACGCCGTGCGTTCCGGTGTCGGAAACAGCGCCCTCCGTCAAGGGCGACAGCTATTCGACGACTTCGATTCTTGCCGGAAACCGGTTCTCTTCGCGGGAAAGAAGCTCCTTTCCCTTTTCGATGCGACCGAGGACGTAGAGGCTCGTTCCAGACCCCATGCCCTTATAAAAGACGGCGATATTGCCCCAGGGGGCATAATAGCAGAAATCCCCTTCCCGCTCTTCGGCATTCTCGCCGCCCTTGATGTCCAGCTTCTTGGGAGGGTAGAAGATTTTTTCCGTATGCGAGAAATCGTCCAGCGCGACGTCCAGCGGCAACAGGGCCGAGAAGTCTCTGGCCTGCGGGTTGTCGAACAGGGAGACGACGGTTTCGCCGCCCCCAAAAACGATGCGGATTCGCGTCGCAGGAGACGACGCGGCGGCATCCCCTTTGGGCGTTTCGGCGGAAAAGGCCGTGCCGCACAGCAACAGCAGCATGAAGAGTGTTCCGCAGAGCTTTTTCATGAATGTTCCCCAGAGAGATAAAGGTTGTCACGCGCAGGCTTCCGACGCTTCGCCGCAGGGGCCGGATCGTCCGGCTTCGCGAGCGCGGCGGTGGAAAACGCCGGACAAGCCGTTCCCCGTTTTGCCTCACTCCGCCATCGCCTTCTGGAGATGTTCCAGAAATTTCGCGGCGGCCTTTGAAAATATCTGGTACTTTTTCCAGACGATATCCAGCCCGACCTCCAGCCTCGGCTCCAGCGGCCTGAAACACAGGGGACTGTCGCCGGACGTCCTGATGATCTTGTCCAGACACAGGGCATAGCCCATCCCCTCTTCCACCATGATCGAGGCGTTATACAGCAGGTTGTAGGTCGTCATGACGTTCAGCCCGTCGAACGTGTCTCCCATCCACCCGGAAATGCCGTTCTGCACCAGAGCCTGTCTGGAGCAGAGCAGCGGCAGTCCGAGCAGATCGTCGGGCCGTATCGCCTGTTTTGCCGCCAGCGGACTGTCCTTGCGCATCAGTACGCCCCAGATGTCCGTGACGGGCAATTTGAGGAAGTCATACTTCGACAGATCCGCCGGCTCGACGAAAACGCCGAAATCCACGAGTCCCCGGTCCAGACGCTCCGCGACGTCCTCCGCGTTTCCGCTGAAAAGGTGGTAGGAAATATGGGGATACTCCGCTTGCAGCCCCCGCGCGGCGCGGGCAATCAGGCGCATGGCGTCGGTTTCGCCCCCGCCGATCCAGACGTCGCCGCTGATGTCCTTGTCCGCCGCGCCGAATTCGGATTCCGTCTTTTCCACCAGCGAAACGATCTCCTGCGCCCGCTTGCGGAGAAACATGCCCTCCTCCGTCAGCGAAATCCTTCTTTTCCCGCGCAGGAACAGCGTCTTTCCCAGCTCTTCCTCAAGGTCCATCATCTGCCGGGAAAGGGTCGGCTGGGTGACGTGCAGGGCCTCAGCCGCCCCGGATATGGTTTCCTCCCGGGCCACCGCCAGAAAATAGCGCAGAACGCGCAGTTCCATTCGTCCTCCTCCGCGTGCCGACGGCGGAACGAACATTCCTCCGCTTTGCTTCGCGTCCCTGATATGCCCCGACCATAGCCGCCCTTTTCATGCCTGTAAAGCATGTTTTGCCATTCATCATAATCATTTGCGCTTTCCAGCACCGGATTGTACGCTTCCCGGCGGCGGACGGCGGCAGGAAAGGGGGTTCCATGACCTCAGGCTCGCGGGTCCGACCGGGCGGCGGAACCTCGCGGGGGCCGCCCCCGCACCGCCGGGCATTCCCGTTTCGCCGCTCCCCCGGAACCGTCCGGGTCCGTCCCCATGACGTTGTATTCCCGCTGTGATCCGTATACATTTCCAAGACGGCCTCCGCGTCTCGGAAGAAAAAGAGCCTTGCCGCCACGCTGACAAGCGACGGCTCCCTTCGGCACAATCAGGCAAAAAAAAGAAAGAAACGTATCTATCGCCGCAGGGGCGGCCCGGCTATGCTCCGCGCAGGCTCGGAACAGCCTTGAGGGATGGAAATGGGGGTTCCGGATCGCGGGAAACCGCCTCCCGCGACGCTCGGGGCCGGGGAAAAGCGGGCCGCCTCCGCCGAAGACGCGGGCTTCGGCCTTTTCACGCAACCTTTTCAGGAGAAAAAACAGTATGACCGCTTCAAAAGTCTATTTCACCGACATGCGTTGCAAGGTGGGCACCAGCCTGCTGGAAAAACTGGACAGGCTGATGCGCGCGGCGGGCATCGATCAGATCGATTTCGAGAACAAGTTCGTGGCGATCAAGCTGCACTTCGGTGAACCGGGGAACCTTTCCTTCCTCCGGCCCAACTTCGCCAAAACCGTGGCCGACCGCGTGCGCGCGCTCGGCGGCAAGCCCTTCCTCACGGACTGCAACACGCTGTATGTGGGCCGCCGCAAGGAGGCGCTGGAACACATGACCGCCGCCAACGAGAACGGCTTCTCCCCGCTGACCACGGGCTGCCAGATCATCATAGGCGACGGCCTGAAGGGCACGGACGACGTGGAAGTGCCCGTGAACGGCGGCACGATCCTCAAGACCGCCTTCATCGGTCGGGCGATCATGGACGCGGACGTCTTCATCTCCCTGAGCCACTTCAAGGGGCACGAGCTGACCGGCTTCGGCGGCGCGATCAAGAACATCGGCATGGGCTGCGGAAGCCGCGCGGGCAAGATGGCGATGCACTGCAACGGCAAGCCGTCCGTGGACGCGGAAAAGTGCCGCGGCTGCCGCACCTGTACCCGCTACTGCGCGCAGGGGGCCATCACCATTACGGATCACAAGGCGCACATCGACCATGACAAGTGCGTGGGCTGCGGACGCTGCATCGGCGTGTGCAACTTCAGCGCGATTGCCAGCAGCATCGACGCCAACAGCAACGACGTCAACCGCCGCATGGTCGAATACGCCAAGGCGGTGGTGGACGGGCGTCCCCACTTCCACATCAGCATCGTCAATCAGGTGTCGCCCTGCTGCGACTGCCACGGGGAAAACGACGCCGCCGTGGTGCCGGACATCGGCATGTTCGCCAGCTTCGACCCGGTGGCGCTGGACCACGCCTGTATCGACGCGGTGAACGCCGCCCCGGTCATCGCCTCCAGCGTTCTCGGCCAAGGCGACCACGCGCACGGCGATCACTTCACCTGCGTCCACCCCACGACCAACTGGCGCAGCCAGATCGAACACGCCGAAGCCGTGGGCCTCGGCAACGGCGACTACGAGCTGGTGACGCTGTAACGCCGGCTCATCATCCGGGCGACCGGTCCCGACCGGCGCCCGCAAACGACAGGCGTCCTTCCCCCGTGCCGCGTACGGGAGCGGGACGCCTGCCGTTTTTGGAGCGAAAGGAAACGGGCCGGAGGCCGCGACCGAGGATACGGCGGCGGAAAAATCCCGGACGAATGCGCCGGAACGGGTTCCTTTATGGTATGCCGACGGAGCATGTCAAACCATTCAAGAGAAGTATTGGACATGGATGCAAAGACATCCTATCCCTGTATGCAAGGCGGGACGCACGCCCCGCCCCTTCGCCAAGCCGCAACGTAAAAAAACGGATGCGCCGTCCGCCGCAGAAAAGGGCGCGCCGGGGCATCCATCCTCAACTCTTCACCATTCAATGGAGCAATCATGAAAACGATCCTGATCCTTTCCACCAGCCCCCGCAAGGGCGGCAACTCCGAACTGCTGGCCGACGAATTCGCAAGAGGCGCGCGGGAAGCCGGGCATGCCGTGGAAAAAATCTGCCTGTACGACAAGACCATCAACTTCTGCAAGGGCTGTCTGGCCTGCCAGAAGACGCAGCGTTGCGTCATCCACGACGATGCGGACGTCATCGCGCGGAAGATGAAGACCGCCGACGTGCTCGTCTTCGCCACGCCCATCTACTACTATGAAATGTGCGGGCAGATGAAGACCATGCTCGACCGCGCCAATCCCCTGTTCCCGTCCGATTATGCGTTCCGGGACATCTACCTGTTGGCCTCGGCGGCGGAAAACGACCCGAGCGCGGTGGACGGCGCGGTGAACGGCCTGAACGGCTGGATCGCCTGTTTCGACAAAGCCGGCCTCAAGGGCGTGGTCAGAGGCGTGGGCGCGACCCAGCCGGGCGACATCCGCCAAAACGCCCCTGCGCTTGAGGCGGCCTACGTCATGGGCAAAAAGGTCTGAAAAGGCCCCGCCACCGGCGAAGAGCCGATCCGGTTCACGGCATGAGAACTCAGGACATGGGCATGCCTTCCTAGAGAGGGCCTGCCCATGCCGATCACGTCTTGAAAAGAAGGATTCCAGCACGCTCAGTTAGGTGACGTTGCCGTTGCGGCTTCCTTTAGTGAGAGGCTGCCTAGTACAGCGTACTCCTTGTCTCTTTTTCACAATTCATCACAATCTGGGCAAAATGACCTTCACCATCAACCCGCCTTCAGGAATATTGCTTAATTCCAGGTCGCTATTGTTCAGCAAAGCCATGTTTCTTGCAATGGACAACCCCAGCCCCGTCCCGCCCAAGGAACGATTGCGCGAGGTTTCCAGACGGAAATACGGCTCAAAAACACGTTCCAGCATTTCTTCGGGGATGCCCGGCCCCTTGTCTCTGACCGCCACGACGATGCAATCCTCTTCTTCCGTCAAGGTGACCTCAGCTCCGTCTCCGTATTTGCAGGCATTGGAAATGAGGTTTTCCAGACAGCGTTTGAGGCAGAGCGGCCGTGCGTTGACAATAAGAGGGCCGTTTTCCCCTTTCCGGGGAAGAGAGAGTGCGACCTTGCGCCCGACATCGACGCTGTCGTCCACCATGCTTTGCAGAAACGTTTTTATATCCAGCCGGATCATGGCTTCCTTGGTCGTAAGGCTTCCGGCAAGTTCCAATCCCTGATTCATGATTGACCGGATGTCGGAAACCGTCGCTTTCAGTTTCTCTCGTAATCCTTCCGGCTCGACGTGATCAAGGCGCAGCTGCACCTTTGTCAAAGGGGTGCGCAGGTCATGGGCCATCGCCGCAATCATGCGATCCCGTTCCGCAAGGTTGTCGCATATCCTTTCGCGCATCCGGTTGAAGGACTGGGCGGCGTCACGTATCTCCTTGGCTCCCCTTTCCGGCAAGGGAGCCGACATTTCCGGATGTTTCCCGAATGATTCCGCCGCGCTGCTCAACCGGCGGAGAGGCTTGGTCACGCGCAGCAATAAAATGACCATCAGCACAATCATCACGAGGGATTCCACCATGACAAAAAGCCTCTGGGACCAGACGACATAGCGATCGTCCACATCCAGCGGCTGCGTAACCTTGAGCCATGTCCCGTCGGAGAGGCTGACGGCCGTTTCCAATACGGGGAGATGCACCGGGAATATGCCGATGCCGTTCTCGTGCGTACGGGCGCGGACGACCGGAAAACCATCGCTGTCGGGCGTCAGGCTGTCGTTGACCATCCGTATCAGCCTGTCCGTCTTGTTCGTCGCCTCTCTCCAATCCGGGGCTTCGGGCAGTATTTCCACCATTTCCCGCAATTTTTCCGGACGCTGCGAATCCCCCATCCGCCTGAGGGCCTCCCCGCGTTGTTCCTGCGTCATGGAGTTGAACAAAAACCAGTAGGTCGCCAGATTTTCCGCCCTCGTTTTCTCCGCCTGATGCACATACAGGGCTTGGACATTGCAAACGACCATGAAATTGGTCCCTTGCAAAATCAAAATTCCCAGCAGCAAGGCAAGCACAAGCTGACCGATAAGAGAATCGGGAAAACAGCGAAAGCGCCGCCGGGAAAGTACCGTCGTTCGCGTCATACGCCACCCTTTTCCACTGGAACGGCAAGCATATAGCCATCGCCCCGCATCGTGCGGATCAAAGCCGGATTACGTCCGTTGTCCTGCAATTTCGCCCGCAGCCTGCTGACCTGGACATCTATGCTCCGGTCATACACGTCGGAACGCTCGGCCATATGCTCAAGGATGGCTTCACGGGTCAGCAGGAATTGGGGATGTTCCAGAAACAGCATGAGCAGCTTGAACTCCACGGAGCTCAGGGAAACGACCACATCATGCTCGTCAATAAGATGGCGCGCCCCGATGTTCACCCGCCACTGGCCGAACCTCCAGACAGGGCTTTGGAGAGAATGCCGGGCTTCCTGTCGTGGAACGGCGGCCCTTCTCAACAAAGCCCGCATCCGGGCCACAAGCTCGCGCATTTCAAAGGGCTTGGGCAGGTAGTCGTCCCCGCCCAACTCAAGCCCGACGACGCGATCCGTCACTCCGCCCAAAGCCGTAAGAAAGATGACGGGAATGTGTTCGCAGGATGTCCCCGGAGCCCTCAGCCTCCGGCAAAGGGAAAGCCCGTCTTCGCCCGGCATCATGATGTCCAGTAAGATGAGGTCGTAATCCCTTTTTTCCAGTTCAGCGAACATGGCCTCCCCATCGGCAACGGCAACGGAAGAAAACCCGAAAGCCTTCAAATTTTCTTCCAGCAGTTCGGAAATTTCCTGTTCGTCATCGACTATCAAAACGTTTGCGGCTGCATTTTTCATCATCTGTCCGACCTCGAAAAAGGAACGCGTGTTGCACCCGACATGCGGAGAACCATCACAGGCACACCAAGTACCTGTTCATCAGCCGTACGTGGGGTACGGAAGGAAACATTTCCACTTCACGCCAACCTTTCCCACCAGTGCGGGAAGGCGGGGAAGGAGTCGGCAATCTCCACAGGCTCGCCGATTTCAGGAGTAACCAGTTGGAACCGCTTGCCGCGGCTGGCTGCGACGATCCGTCTGAACGGCTCGTCCCATGCATGATAGGCCAACGAAAATTTGCCCACATGGGCTGGAATCAACGCCTTCGCCCGCACATCCTCCGCCGCTTGAACGGCCTCCTCCGGGGTCATATGAACGGCGCGCCAGCGTTCGTTGTATTGGCCGCCGTCAAGCAGCGCGAGATCGATGCCGCCGAACATGTCGCCCAATGTCTTGAAGTGGGGGCCGTACCCCCCGTCGCCGCTGTAAAAAACCCGCCTTCGCGGCGTATCGAGCACAAATCCGCCCCACAACGCCTTGTTTCTGGTCAGGGTTCGCCCCGAATAGTGGTGCGACGTCACGAAAAAGACGCTGTTTCCGTTTTTCAGATCTACGACGTCTCCCCAGTCAGCCTCATGGACAACGCTATCCGAAAATCCCCAGCGCCGGAAGTGAGCCCCCACGCCGAGAGGGCACACCACCCGTCGGATTCTGGACTTGAGCCCCATCACCGTGGAGTAATCCAGATGATCCCAGTGATCATGCGAAATCAACAGACAGTCAATATCCGGCATGTCGCGGACGGAATAGGGGGTGGTTCCCGCAAAGGCCCGCGTGCTGAAAGGCACGGGCGCGGCAAAGGGGCTGAACACGGGATCGACAAGAAAGCGGCTGCCGCCAAGCTGAATCAAAAACGACGAATGCCCGAGCCATATGAGTCTGTCGCGGGTTCTCTCCCATCCCTTCAGGTCCACGCGGCGCGCGGGAACGGGTCCGGGAGGGACGGGCCTGTCTTTTTGCATGAAAAAGGAACGGAGAAGCGCAAGGGCAAAGCTGCCGTT
>CAUHBW010000143.1 GCA_959604115.1 uncultured Bilophila sp.
TCTTCCCCTCCCCCGGTTTTCTACTTTCTCACCGGATCAACGAACTCGGCCCAGAGGACGGCGCCGAGCTCGACGTTCTTGGGAGCACCGTCGTGGTCGAGCTTCTCGGGGGCGGTGTTGAGCGCCGCGAAGCCCCACCAGCCCGCGAAGGGCACGGCGTAGGTGAACACGCCGTTGGCGTCGGTCTTCACCACTTGGGTCACCATGTACTCGTTGGGCGCCTCGTACTTGCCGTCCCTGTTGTACAGCTCGACTTCCACGTCCGCGCCGGGAACGGGCTTGCCGTCCAGCAGCACCTGCCCCTGAAACACGTTGCCCGCGTAATTCCCGAACGGACGAGTCAGCGGCACGATCTCGGTCTTGAGCCCGGCGGGTTCGTCCCAGCCGTCCTCATCGCCGAACGCCCCCACGTAGGTCTTGGCGTAGTGCACGATGTAGCAGTCCTCGGCGGGTTCCCAGTACGGCTGCGGCTCCATTACGAACTGGTACACGCCGGGCTTCCTGATCGCGTACTGCGTGGTCCAGCCGTCGTGATCCATGATCTTCTTGGCCTTGAGGTTCGGCGTCACATCCTCGGCCTTGCCGCCGGAGACGACCTTGACCACGGGCTTCGCCAGCCGCATGCCCTGCCCTTCCATCGGATGCGCGAAGGCCAGATCGAGCGATACGTTCGCGTCCTTCTTCTCCGTCACCGTGCCCGTCGAAGGAATGACCATCCCGAAGTGCGCCAGCGCGACCCCGTAGACGGAAAACACCATGGCGCAGCTCATCAAAAACGTTTTCCACATGCTCCAGACTCCTTGTGTGCGATCACGCGAAGGTGCGCGAACCGATCCTTCATTTGCCGGAGCTCACGGTAGCACAATACAAAAAAAAGTAACAAGTAGAAAAAGCCGCTCCGCATGATAACCCCACGGAATCGCCATGAGAAAAATCCGGGACGCCGATCCGGGACCGCACGCAAAAAAAGGGACCGTGCCGGAACACGATCCCCGTTCATGCGCGTCGCCCGAAAGCGGCCTAGGCCTTCTGCTCGGGACGGGAAGTCAGGACGAGACAACCGGCGGTTCTGACCACCTCGTTCGCCACGGAACCGAAGAAAAACCGATCCAGAAAACGTTCGCGGGCGTGCGTGCCCATCACGATCATGTCCGCTCCGATGGCGTCGGCGACCTCCACGATCATCTCGGCGGGCTTGCCCTCGTAGATGATGCCCTCGGCGTCCATGCCGGGGAAGTGCTTGAGCACGAACGCGTCCATGTCTTCCCTAGTACGGGACCAGATGGCGTGCATCATGCTGTTGCGCGAGGACATGCCCTGCACGTCCCGAATGTCGTCACGTTCAGGCTCGACGGGGGCCTCGATCAGATGGGAGGCGCTCGACGAAAGGATGTACAACACGGTCAGGGACGCGCCGGTCAGCTGCGCGAAGTGCTTCGCCGGCTCCACGGCGGGGTTGACGGAATCCATCAGGTCCACGGCACAGAGAATCTTCTTCAATTCCATACGTGTCTCCTCCAGCGGTAACGAAGATAGGCAGTCCTCGATTGTCCCCACAGTACCCGTTGAGGCTTCAAAGTCAAGGTTTTCCCGCATGTTTCCCGCCGGACGAAAAAAGAGGACCGCACCGGGGTGCGATCCTCCTCAAGACGGCCTGAGGCCGGAGTTATTCGGGCTTCTTTTCGGGACGGATGGTCATGACGGGACACTTGGCGGACTTGACCACCTCGTTCGCCACGGAACCGAAGAACAGGCGATCAAGCCCCTCACGGGCATGCGTGCCCATGACGATCATGTCCGCGCCCTGCTCCTGCGCAAGCTCCACAATCTTTTCGGCGGCCTTGCCTTCATAGATGAAACCGGTGGCGTCCACGCCGGAGAAATGCTTCGCCACGAAGGCGTCCATATCTTCGCGCGACCGCGACCAGATATGCCGCATGCCCTTGGCGATGTCCTCCACGGGAACCTGCAGGTTCTCATAAGCCGAACGCGAGGAGATGACATAGACCACCGATACGGAGGCTCCCGACATTTCGGCGAGCAGCTTGGCGTAGACCGCGGCGGGGTTGACGGAATCCATCAGGTCCACGGCGCAAAGGATCTTCTTCAGTTCCATACGGGTCCTCCAGTTGAGACGAGGTCACAGGACAATTCAGGATTGTTTATAGAGTACCCCCTATGACGCCAAAGTCAAGCGGAGCCCGCCCCCTTCTTCGCGCCTCTCCGCGCCCTTCGTTCGTCGCGGTGGAACAGGCGGAACACCACTACGAAGAACACCGGCACGAAAAAGATGCCGAGCGCCGTGGCCGCGAAGGTGCCGCCCATGACCCCGGTGCCGATGGCGTTCTGGCTGCCCGAACCAGCTCCGGTGCTCACCGCCAGCGGCAGCACGCCGATGAGGAAGGCCAGCGACGTCATGAGAATGGGCCGCAGACGCAGCCGGGCAGCCTCCATCGCGGCGTCCGCGAGGCTCGCGCCCCGCTGGTGAAGCTCGCGGGCGAACTCCACGATCAGGATGGCGTTCTTGGCGGCGAGCCCGATGGTCGCCAGCAGGCCGATCTGGAAATACACGTCGTTGGACAGCCCGCGCGCGCCGGTGAACGCCACTGCGCCGAGCACGCCGAGAGGCACCACGAGGATGACCGAGAGCGGGATGCTCCAGCTTTCGTAGAGCGCGGCGAGACAGAGAAACACGACGAGAATGGACAGCGCATACAGAAACGGAGCCTGCGAACCGGACAGCCGCTCCTGAAAGGACATGCCCGTCCACTGGTATCCGATGCCCTCGGGAAGCTCGCCCATGAGCCGTTCCATCTCCAGCATGGCGGTGCCCGAGCTTTCCCCGGCGGCGGCCCGGCCCTGAATGCGGACGGCGGAAACGCCGTTGTAGCGTTCGAGCTGCATGGGGCCGTAGGTCCAGTGCGCCTCGCCTATGGAACGGAACGGCACCATCTCGCCCTTGCCGTTGCGGAAATACCACCTGTCGAAATCTTCCGGCAGCATGCGGAACGGCGCGTCGGCCTGCACGTACACCTTCTTGACGCGGCTGCGGTCCACGAAGTCGTTGACGTACTTCCCGCCCCACGCCGCCGACAGATCGGTGTTGATGTCGTCCAGCGACAGGCCGAACGCTCCGGCCTTTTCCTGATCGACGGTCACTTCCAGCTGTGGGGTGTCGTCCTGCCCGTAGGCCCGGACGTTGCGGAGCAGCGGGCTCTTGCGCGCCAGCTCCAGCAGCTGATCCCGCGCGGCGATCAGCGCGTCGTGCCCGAGCCCGGCCTGATCCTGAAGCTCGAAGTCGAACCCCGTGGCGTTGCCGAGGGAGCGGATGGCGGGCGGCGCGGACACGAACACCCGCGCGTTGATGATCGAGGCGAACGCCTTGTTGGCCCGGTCGATGATCGCCTGCGCGCGCCGTTCCGGGGCCTTGCGTTCGCTCCAGTCGCGGAGACGGATGTTGCCCTGAGCGGTGCTCTGCCCCTTGCCGCCGGACGCCCTGCCGAGCGTCAGCATCATGCCGCGCACGGTGTCCTTTTCGTTGTCGAGGAAATGGCGTTCCACCCGCTCCACGACCTTCATGGTTTCCGTTTCCGTCGCGCCCGGCGGAAGCTGGATCTGTACGGTCAGGATGCCCTGATCCTCGTCGGGAAGGAACGACGTGGGCATGCGCCACAGCATCCAGCCCGCACACGCGATCATCGCCACATACACGACCATCAGCCTGCCGCCCACGCGGATGGTCCTGCCCACCACGCCCTTGTAGGCCGTGGTCGCCCGATCGAACGTCCGGTTGAACCAGCCGAAAAAGCCGTGCTGCGAAGTTCTGTGACCGGCCTTGAGGAACGTGGAGCACAGCACGGGCGTCAGGATCACGGCGACCACCACGGACAGGATCATGGCCGACACGATGGTCAGCGAAAACTGCCGGTAGATCGCCCCGGTCGTGCCGCCGAAAAAGGCCATCGGCACGAACACGGCGGAGAGCACCGCAGCCACGCCCACCAGCGCGCCGGTGATCTGGGTCATGGTCTTGATGGTGGCCTCGCGCGGCGGCAGCCCATCCTCGTCCATGACGCGGGCCACGTTTTCCACAACCACGATGGCGTCGTCCACGAGCAGGCCGATGGCCAGCACCATGCCGAACATGGTGAGCGTGTTGATGCTGAACCCAAACGCCGCCATCACCCCGAAGGTGCCGAGCAGGACCACGGGCACCGCCAGCGAGGGGATGAGCGTGGCCCGGAAATTCTGGAGAAAGAGGTAGATGACCGCGAACACGAGCACGATGGCTTCGAGGAGGGTCTTCACCACTTCGATGATGGAAATCTTGATGAACGGCACGGTGTCGTAAGGAGAAACGATGTCCACCCCATGCGGAAAATAGGGGCGCATCTCCTCAAGGAACGCGGCGACCGCGTTCGACGTATCCAGCGCGTTGGCGTCCGAGGCCAGCTTGATGCCCAGACCCGCCGCGGGCTTGCCGTTGTAGCGGGCCGAGCTGGTGTAGCTTTCCTGCCCCAGCTCCACGCGGGCCACGTCCCGGAGACGGACCGAGGAGCCGTCGGGATTCACCCGCAACAGGATGCGCTCGAATTCCGGCACGGACGTGAGCTGCTTCTGCGCCTTGATCGCCACGTTGATCTGCTGCCCGTCCATGATCGGCTTGCCGCCGAGCTGCCCGAGGGAAATCTGCTTGTTCTGGGCCTTCACCGCGGCGATCACGTCGGACGGCGTCAGGCTGTAGGAAAGCAGCTTCGAGGGATCGAGCCAGATCCGCATGGCGTAGGGCGCGCCGAAGAGGGACACTTCCCCCACGCCGTCCACGCGGCTCAACGGATCAAGAATGGTGGAGCCCACGAAGTCGCACAGGTCGGCGGCGCTCAGGGAATCGTCCGAGGAGACGAAGGCGTACATCTGGAGAAAGCTGTCCGCCACCTTGGTCACGGTGAGCCCCTGCCGGGTCACTTCCTCCGGCAGAGACGAGGTGGCGAGCTGGAGCTTGTTCTGAACCTGCATCTGCGCCACGTCGGGATTGGTGTCGGGATCGAAGGTCAGCCGGATGGACACCTGACCCGCGTTGTCGCTTGTGGAGTTGATGTACATCAGGCCGTCGATGCCGTTGAGCTTCTGCTCGATGACCTGCGTAACGGTGTCCTCCAGCGTCTGCGCCGAGGCCCCGGAGTATTTGGCCGTGATCGTGACCACGGGCGGCGCGATGCGCGGGTACTGCGCCACCGGCAGACGAAAAATCGAAATCCCGCCCGCCATCATGATCAGGATGACGATGACCCACGCGAACACCGGACGATCGATAAAAAAACGTGCCATGAGTTCCCGAAAGATTGAATGGTTGTATCAAGGGGGCCGCGAAATGGCCGGGGACCCCGCGCGTCCGTACGGCCCGCCGGGGAAAGGCCCGTTCCCTGCGCATTCGCCGGAACCGCTTCCCGGAAGCCATGCGGCAAGAGAGGACGTTCCGCGCCGTTTTCCGAACGGCCGCCGTTATCCTTCGCCCCGCACCTTGACCTTCATGCCGGGCCTGACGTTCTGTCCGCCTTCGAGGATGATCCGTTCGCCGGGTTCAAGGCCGGAAAGCACCTGCCACGCGTCACCGACGGTGCGGCCCACCTCCACGCGACGGGATTCCACCGTGTCGCCGGGACCGACGAGCAGAACGGACGCCTGCCCCTTGGGATCGCGCAGCAACGCCCGCTGCGGCACGAGCAACGTCTTTTCGTCCACGCCTTCGTTGAGAACGGCGCGCACGTACATGCCGGGCAGCAGCACGGCGTCGGGATTAGGAAACAGGGCCCGCAGGGACACCGTGCCGGTGCTTTCGTCCACGCTCACGTCGGTAAACTGGAACGTGCCTTCATGCGGGTACAGCGCGCCGTTTTCCAGCCGCAGCCGGACCACGGCCCGCTCGGCGGCCTTGCGGAGTTCTCCCTTGGCGAACTTCGTCCGCAGCCGCAGCACGTCCTGACTCGACTGCGTGATGTCCACGTACACGGGGTCAAGCTGGCGCACCGAAGTGAGGGCCTGCGCCTGATTCGCCGTCACCAGCGCGCCGGGCGTGAACGCCGACTTGCCGATGCGGCCCGAAATCGGGGAGCGGACCTTGGTGTATTCAAGCTGAATGCGGGCGGTCTTCACGGCAGCGCGGTTCACCGCCACCTCGGCTTCGGCCTGTTTGAACGCGGCATGCGCATCGTCGTACTCCTGCTTGCTCACCGCCTTGATGGACAGCAGCTCGCGGAAACGCTCCGCCTTCAAACGTGCCGGAGCGACGTTGGCCTCCGCCTTCAACAGTGCCGCCTCCGCGCTTTCGAGTGCAGCCTCGTAGGTGGCGGGATCGATCTGATACAGCGCCTGACCGGCCCGTACGTCCGATCCCTCGGTAAAAAGACGTTTCTGGAGAATCCCACTGACCTGCGGACGCACTTCCGCCACCTGAAACGAGGCGATGCGGCCCGCCAGCTCCGTCGTATACACTTCCCGCCGGGGCCGCAGCGTCACCACCGCGACCTCACGAAGGCCGGACGCTCCCGGAGCGGCCTTGCCTCCGTCTTCGCAGGCGAACAACGCCAACGACAGCAGCATGCACAGGACGATGTTCATCACTCTTCTGAAATGCTTCATCAAAAGACCCGTGACCGTTGATCGGCTCCGCGCCCAACGCGCATCCGGTTACATTGCGCTCCCCGTTCAGGGAGCGGCCTCACTATAGCAGGAGACAACCTGATGAAAAAGAACAAACTTTTTGACGTTTTCGCGACACGATCCGCACTTCCGAAAAAAGCCTTTGGCAAAAAGCCCATCCGGACATTCACGGCATGACCGCCACCGAAAATATGTTCCCCTTTCGCGCATCTCTCCCAACGCACGGAAGACTTTGCCCGGCTTGTATGATATACGAATGAACGAGCCGAACGGAACCGTTCCGGAGCCGGACGCCCCACACCCCCTAACCCGACACCCCACCATGCACACCACTCTCGGCTGTTACGCCATCGCCGTCGCCATCATTACGGTATGGAGCACCACATTCGTCTCCACCAAAGTCCTCTTGCGGAGCCTCAGCCCGGAAGAAATCATGTTCTGCCGCCACATCCTCGCGTACCTCGCCCTGCTGGCCGCCTACCCGCACCGGCACCGTTCCAGCGGCATCCGGGAGGAGCTCCTGTTCGCCGGGGCGGGGCTGTTCGGAGGAACGCTGTACTTCCTCACCGAGAATTACGCCCTCAAGTTCAGCATGGCGTCCAACGTCGGCCTGCTGATGGCGACCGCCCCCATGCTGACGGTACTCGTCGCCCGTTTCCTGAGCGCCGACGAACCGTTCAACAAGCAACTGGGCGTGGGCTGCGGCATCGCCTTTCTGGGAGTCTTTCTCGTCATCTTCAACGGACATTTCGTCCTGAAACTGCACCCGCTCGGCGACTTCCTCGCCGTCGTCGCCGCCCTGACATGGGCGTTCTATTCCATCCTCGTCAAACGGATCGGCAACCGATACAACGGCGTCTACATCACCCGGAAAATCTTCTTCTACTCCATCGTCACCATGCTGCCGTTTCTGGCGTTCGGCGATTTCCGATGCGACTTCGACAGACTCCTGAATCCGGGGGTGTTCCTGAATCTGCTCTTTCTGGGCGTCGTGGCGTCTTCGCTCTGCTTTCTCATCTGGAGCAAAATCATCTGGAAAATCGGCCCGGTCGCGGTCAACAACTTCGTTTATCTGGAACCGTTCGTCACCATGCTGGCGGCATGGTGGCTGCTGGACGAACAACTCACGCCCATCGCCGTCACCGGCGGGCTCATCATCCTCGCCGGAGTGTTCATCTCCACGCAAGCCGTACACAAACGTCCACTCAGTCGATAAACGAAAAGGCCGTCTCCCCAAAGGAGACGGCCTTTCGCCGAAACCGGATTATTCCGCTTTCTGCTTTTTCTCACGCGCCTGCTGCGCCTTGAGCACATTGGCCTGAAGTTTGTTGAGCAGCTTCGCACTGATCAGCTTCTGATCAGGAGCGTATCCGCACAATTTTTTATATTCTTCCACGGTCACATCATGGCTCTGAATATGTTTCGCGGTAAGATTCTGGAACGTCTTGCCGCAAATGCAGCACGCGATTTCCTGTTCACTGATGGCTTCTTCCGGCTTCACCACCAGATTGCGCCTGGTGTACTTTTTCTTGGGCGCGACGGGTTCGGCCTGCTCACCTTTCTGGAACTCTTCAGAGCTGCAAATAGATTCGGCCAGACCTTCCGCATCGAGGCCCGCAAGTTTGTTGTTCGCCTGAATAAGCCCGGCTTTCATGAAGGTAAACTGTTCAATAAGAAACGAAACAGGTTGCTCGGGATATCTATCCATCACCAACTTGAGAAGTTCGGCATCGCTGATCATCGTATCAACTCCTGAAAAAGTGTATTCGTAGGGTCGGAGGTATTCCTAAAATATTTTTGTACGCCTGTATATCCCTTTCATAAGACTTTATCTCATTTTATCCATCGATGCTGTTAGAACCCAATCAGGTATAATGCGGTATTGTGCACCAAAATACACCATTGCAGTCAAAACACACTGAAACTGTTCGGGCAAATCTTCGTAACCATTTCAGCATAAAAGAAATACAATAAAATAATACTGGGATATGGCGCGAAAGCGTGGGGGAGTGGAGCGGAAAACTTTCTGTAGAAAG
>CAUHBW010000144.1 GCA_959604115.1 uncultured Bilophila sp.
GCCGCTCTACCCCTCTCCGTTTGATCCCTCAACCGGAGAGGGCGTTCAAAAAGCCCGCATATGGCTTGCAGAAAACAAGGATGTTCAATTGCTCCGGCAGGCCGGACTTTGGTTTGCCGACCACGACAGTGTCGTGGAACTCACCCCTTACTTCAGGGCACAGGAGCATTCCGCACAGCTCACATCTACTGAGCTGGATATGTGCACCCAAAAATTCCGGGAGGGTGACATCAACGTGCTCTCCTGCTCCACCACCATGGAAATGGGCATAGACATTGGCGGCATTTCCATCGTGGGCATGAACAACGTTCCTCCCCATCCGGCCAACTATCTCCAGCGTTCCGGCCGTTCCGGTCGCCGCGGGGAAACGCGTGCTCTCACCTTTACCATGTGCAAGGACAACCCCCACGAAATGGCGGCATTTGCCAACAGCCGCTGGGCTTTCGACACAGCCATTCCCGTCCCCCGGGTATCGCTGAACAGCCCCGTCATACTGCAACGGCACGTCAACGCCCTTCTGCTCACGACCTTTCTCAAGGAACGACAGCAAAAGGACGACCAGGATATGGCCAAACTCTCGTGTGATACCTTCTTTACCGGCAAAAATCCGGCGGCTCGTCTCTTCTCCCTGCGCTTCAAAACGCTGAAAACAGACTCGCCCCTTCTGGAAGGTATACGTCTTCTATGTCGCAACAGCGTCTTTCAGAACGAACGCCCGGAAGCAATGGCTGAAAAAGCTGCCGAAGCCATGGACAGAGCGTACGAACGCTGGCACAGTGATTATGACATCCTGTGCCAAGAAGAAAAAAACATGCAGAGCGATGGCGACAAGGAAAATTCCGCCGCCAAGAAGGCTGTCACACTCCGCAAGGAACGCATGGCCAAGGAGTATCTGCTCAAGGAGCTCATCTCGCAAGAATTTCTGCCTGCCCACGGTTTCCCTCTTCATGTGGCCACCTTCGATACCATGCATCTTGCCCTTTTTCTGGCTCAGCAGCGCCGAAAAAAAGAAAACAAAGAAGAGACGGATAACCTGTTTATGCGCCGAGAACTGCCCAGTCGTTCGCTTTCCTCGGCACTCACCGAATATGCTCCCGGCAACAGCGTGGCCATCAACGGCCTTGTCTACGAATCGAGAGGCATAACCCTGAACTGGCATATTCCCGCCTCCGAAAAGGCCGCCGCGGAACTGCAGAACATACGAAGCCGCTGGCGATGCCGAAACTGTGGCAGCTTCGGCACGGCAGTCAGCCGTTCCCTGACGGCATGCAGCAACTGCGGCGCTCCCCTCACCCAAGAAAACTGGCATGAATATCTTGAACCTGCGGGCTTTGCTGTCGACTTTTTCAGGGAGCCATCCAATAACGTCACGCTCGGCATAACGGGTCTGAGTCACGCCGAGGCCAATGTGTGCGTCTGCGGCCCGTGGGTATCTCTGGGACTTCCCGAAACGGTCCGCTTCCGCTGCACCACGCCCGGCACGGTATTTCATCTCTCCCGCGGTCTTTATGGCAAGGGATACGCGGTATGCCTGGCCTGCGGTAGAGTGGAATCCATCTCCGAAACTGGGGAAATACCCTCTGCTATAAGGCATCATAAAAAACTTCGTGGAGGAAAAAACGAAAACGATCCCGCCAACCATGTCTGTCCCGCCTGCCGGGAAGGTATGGAATGGAAAATAAAAGCGCCTCTCTGGCTTGCCAGCGAAAGTAGGACCGACGTCCTTGAGGTGCAGATACGAAAGGAAGACCAGTCCTGGCTCAACGATGAAACACAGGCCTTTCCCATAGCCGTCGCCCTGCGCGACGCTCTGGCCGCACGATTCGGCATTCAAACGGAAGAGCTGGAATGTACCGTAGACACCCGCAAAAGAGAAGACGGCACGATCTGCACCTCCATCTTCGTTTTCGACAAAAATGCCGCAGGCTACGCCTCTTCCGCCGGGGAGTATATGGCGGATCTTCTACGCGACGCGCGCGAGCGTTTGCTTTGCAGGGATCATGACTGTGAAACGGCCTGTCCCCACTGTATCCTCAGCTTCGACCTGCGTTATCAGAGCCGGGATCTCGACAGACACAAGGGGCTGGAAGTGCTCACGCATATCTGGTTCACTCTGCTCGATCTTCCCCCGCAGGCGCGCATTTTCGGCCCTTCGACTACAACGGAAACCATGCGCCTTGAAGAATCCGTGCTGTCCGCATCCCTGGTGCATCCAGAGGCAACCATCATCCTGCATCTCGGGCCACATTCTCTGTGGTTGCCCGGCGACGGTGACATGCTGCACCTTCTGGACATTCTGAGACTGCGACAAAGACATGTCGAGCTGACACTGGAAAAAGAACTTTATGACAGCTTCAGTCAGGAAGAACGAATGCTCCTTGTCCCCCTTATTCAGGGTAACGTTACCTGCTCCGTTAGTGAAGGGGAGTTTTCCCATCCTCATGCCCGCCTTGCCGTCACCATGGACAATGGGATACTGCATCGTTGGGCCGTGTACGAAGAAGAGGAAAACCGTCTGCTGCTCAAGGGTTGCACGGAAGGAGATGCGGGCACACGCAGACCGCTTCTACAAAAGAATCTTCAGGCAAAATCCGGCAACAGTGCCATCGTGCAGATAGGAGGCAATGACAAGACTTCCGTCACAGAGTTCGGTCCATGGCTGTGGCACAACCTGCATCAATCTCTTGAAAAAAATCTAGGGCTCGCTCCCGTTGCCTCACGGCGGCCCATCACACGCATCCTGTTTTCCGACAGGTACTGCAATTCCCCCCTTACAGTAGCCCTTCTTTACAGGCTGCTGAGCCATCTGAAAGAACTATATGGCGAGGCATGGGCTTTCCCCACCTTCTTCGTCATGCTCGCAGACCGGATTTTCGGGGAGTATTCCCAAGTGTGGGACAATTGGAGCCGTGCCGAAGAGCGCGATGAAGCCGTCAGAAGGTTGCTGAACGAACTTGGAGCGGCCAAGGTAGTTCCCATGGACAAAAAAATGATGACCCATGCCCGCTCCCTTCGGCTGGAGTTTCAAGACGGCACGGCACTGACCATCTGGCTCGACCAGGGACTCGGATTTCTCAAGGTGGATCGCAAATGCCCTGACCGGCTGTTTCCCTTCCATGGAACCTGCGAAGAACAGATTATTACGCTAAAGAATATGGGGCAGGCTCTCGAAGTCGTTCCGGGAGGAACGGTCATCAGCCTGCATCTGAGCAAGGTCTAAAATTTGTCCGACATTGTGCCACGGAAAAAACGCTATAGTGGACTTTAAGACGAAACAGGCCCCCCGGCATTGATATGCCTTCTGATACGCAAAGGTGGGAGAGGATCTATTTTAATTACAGATATTTTGAAGCGTTATTCATGTGATTGTCCTGGAAATACATGAACATATTGCCATTTTGGCTAAAATCAATGAACGATACTATTTAGGAGAGCTTCATAGGAAACGTTTCTGATTGTCCAGTAAGAGTCAACAAAGGCCAAGATCATCGCAAATATTCGGGGGTATCCTCAGGGGTATCAATGGGTAGATTATATAATAAATTATTATATTTCACTATGATATATAATTGATTTTCATTCCACCCTCCGCCATAAATTTTGAACCCACTGGAAACAGTGGGTTTTTTCTTTTTGGCATGAGCTTTACTCCCGTGGATACAGTTCAGGGATATATTTGGAGCTCATCATGTCATCCGTCGTGGAATCTTCTCATTCCCGGTACCGTTCCTACCTGACGACCCATCGCGGTATTCTTTACTTCCGTTACTGATGCGGCAGAGGAGGAGTGTTTTCCTTTAAGAAAAGAAACGCATTCCGTGGAATCAACGGAAAAGTTCGCCGCAGGATCAAGCTGGAGGAGAAGAAAGATAAGGTAGTTCGAATCTCAGGGGAGGCTTTGGATGCCTACGTCAACAAAGCCAAGATGCTCACGTGGTCAGCCGCAAGCGCCAAGGACATTCCTTCTCAGGTCCGTCAGTTCGTGGAAATCGTGAGGGAGCGCACGGTCGGGATATTCCCGTGGATTCGCAAAATGTTAACTGCGCGATCGCGTGTTGTCATAGGAAGAGCGCGAAAAGGAGATCGGAAGGGCTGGCGAGTCACTCTGGCTTGACATCACCGCGTCATTGGGAAGAACTGTGTGGTATTGCTGCTGTGCTCGGAACCTGCCGCATGTATGTTCGTTCTTTGGATGCGTGTTGCTTCCCGCTCAATCGTCTGTTTCAGACGGATTCTTTTCCGCACCCGCGGCCGTTTCTTCCTTTTGTCGTTTCCGTCCCTTCATCGCCGCCTTGTTTTGGTACATCGCGTCGTCCGCCCGCTTGAACACGTTGGCAAAGACGAGGTCCGTTTCGCTGTTGTAGACGGCGATGCCGCGGGCAATGGAAACCTGCGTATCCGCTCGGGCGCTCCGGTTGTACCTGTCGGTTTCTTCCTGCAATTGTTTGAGCAGTTCCGGGTAATGGTCGTAGTCGTTTTTTTCCAGAATGACCGCAAATTCGTCGCCGCCGATGCGGTACACCGGGCTGTGCTGAAATGTCTTGCAGATGATTCGGCTGGCGCTGATGATCAGCATGTCTCCGAAGTCGTGCCCGTAGGTATCATTGATCGTCTTCAGCCCATTGATGTCCAGCACCACCACGGCGAATTCCGGCCTGCCCAGCCGCATCAGTTCTTCAAACCGTGATTCGGCATCCAGATAGGCGGTCTTGTTCTTTACGCCGGTCAATGAATCTCTGTACGCAAGACCATTGATATAATTGATATATTTTTGCAGATGCTCCACGGTTTGCTGAAAGCTTTTCGCGAGCGTGCCTACCTCGTCTTTTGTCTGCTGAGTGAGGTTGATGCTCAAATCTCCGGCTGCGATTTTTTTCGCCGCTTCGTTCAGTTCCCGCAACGGCTTGGTCAGGCGGCTCGTCATGAATACGGTCAGCAATACGGAAAACGTCGCGATGGCGACAAGCGCAATGCAGATTTGCAGCGTCAGGTCGTTTCTGGCAGCGTCGATTTCCGATACGGGAGAGGTGAGCGCCAGCCTCATTCCGTTGCTCAGAGTGCGGAACGCCATTCTTTTGTCTTCTTCTCTCCACTTGTAGGAAAACAGCGAACTACCGCTGGTTCCGCTTGGTATTTCCAGCACCACCGGCCGCAATGCGCCGTCCGTCGAAGCGAGCGGGGTGCCGAGTTCAAATTCCCGGTGATACATGATGTTCGCCGCGTTGTCGGTCAAAAAGGCGTATCCGTTTTCATAAATCCGCATTCCCCTCACAATGTCCGTGATGACCCTGAAGTCGATGTCCATCCCCACGACGCCTACGATCTGATTGTCCATATAGAGAGGGATGACAAAAGAGATCATCTGCACATTGATGTTCTTGTTGAGATAGGGAGGCATCCATGTCGCTTTTCTGTTTTTGATCGGAAGGTAGTACCAACCGACATGTTCAACGTCGGACGGATTGAATCCTGAGAAATCGGTGGGGACGAGCTGCCGGAAACTGCCGTTCAGCGTCGTTTTGCTCCAGAACAATCCCGATGTCGGCGGCGTGAATTCCGGATTGAAACGGACGTAGACCGCCATCGCGCCTTCCGTATTGTCGGCGGCGTTTATGGCGACCGTTTCCAGCCTTCGGGTGTAGTTTTTGAGGTATTCGCCGTCGGTTTTGAGCCGCTCCACGCTTTCAAGCTGGCCAGTGGCGTAGGCGGCCAGCGTTTTGACCGACTGTTGAATCCGGGAAAGCAGCGCGTTGATTTCCTGCGCCTTTTGGGCACAGAGGATATTCATGATTTTTGCCGAATCCCTATCGATCACGTGCTTGGCGTGCAGGATGCCCGCACCGCCGATCACGCTGGAAGAAAGAAGAATGCATCCAAGAATCAAAAGAATAAATTTGGTTTGGATTGATTTCATCTTTTTTCCTCCGGCCCTGAATAGTTGGCTGACTCTGATATGTTTTTTATAGATTACAGTAATAGCATTCAAATGCTGATAAGAGCGTACTGAGGGAAGATGCGTGACTCTCTCTTGAGCCCTCTTGATGACCGTAATCGCCGTGCCGCCCCTTTTGCCGGGGGCGCATCTGACGCATTTCCTTTCTTGAGGAGGGAGTGCGTCCGCCAATCGGATGTCCTTTGCCTATCCATGCGGGATCCCGTGCCGGAATGCGGAGAACGCCGCTGAAACGGAGGCTTAAAATATGCCTATCGGAGCTTGGTCATGTGATTTTCCTTTGTCCGGACGCAACGTCCCGAAGGTTTGAAACGGCTAGAACAGCTCGTCCACATCCTTCCCGGCGCTCAATTCCCGGACGAGCGGGTTGAGCGCGCCCAATGCGTTGAAGGGGATTTCCGGCGAAACGTCGGAAAATACCTTGCCTTCATCGACGAGACGCATGACGTGGGTATAGAGTGGGTTGTTCAAAGACGCGCCGGCCAGAGGGCTCAGAGTGTTCTGGTCGGCGGAATATTGTTCGATGTATTGCGGTTGAATCATGAATTCCAGAAACTTCAACGCCGCTTCCCTGTTCGGGCTTTCCGCGCTGATGCCCACAGGAATCGAGGCGCGCGCATCCACGATGGGGCCCTTGTCGGACAGGGGCAGTCCGACATACCGGTAGTCGAATTTCGGTTCCCCGGCCTTGAAGTACAGCAGTGCCCATGAAGGCGCGATGAGGAAGGCGGCGTCCCCTTGGGCAAAGTTTTCTGCGGCCTTCTTGTAGGAATCGTAGACGGGGGCGCCGAGGGGCAGGATGTCGTCCCGCGCGTCGATCAGAGCCTCACGGAACAGGGTTTTCGTGGTCCATTCGGTGGGTTGGGCGACTTCCCCATACAGCAGGCGCGCAAAGGCCCTGGAGATGACGAAAAACATCAGGTTGTCGTCGCCGTCGGCATATCGCAGCAGCGGCGTATACCCTTGCGCCTTGATTTTGTGCATGGCTTCCAGCCATGCGCCGTAGGTCTGCGGAATGGATTTGATGCCGCATGCCTTGAGGACGTCGACGTTGACGAGCAGTCCCACGACGTTCATGGTCATGGGAACCGCCGGGATTTGTCCGTTCACGCGAATCCATTTTTTCACCAGCGGGGAATATTGATCGACAAGCGGCAGGTGCTGCAGGTCCATGACCTTGCTTCCCAGCCAGCCCCGCGCGGCAAGAGAAACCATAGCCGAGGGATGGATCATGAATATGTCGTCGCTGTTGCCGCTTTCGAGCCGTTTGAGCAGATTGTCGAGATACTGCTCCGCGATGCAGCCCTCGTACGAAACGACGATGCCGGGATTCTGTTCCATGAACCGGTGCAGGATTTTTTCGATTTCCTCCACCTCTTTTTCTCCGGATTTGAACCCGTAGAAGGTCAGATAGATATCCGGTTTCGGGTTCGTGTCCCTGACGGTGATGTTGCCCTTTTCGGAGTAGCCGAAAGACAGATACAGCAACAGGCCGCCGAAAACGGCGGCGAGGAGCAGGACGAGAAAGGCCGTTTTGTTCATGGGGATATTTTTCCTATCGGTAGAGGAACGCGTTGAGCGTGCGGTGCAGCACCGTGACGTTTATGGGTTTTGCCAAATACCCGTCCATGCCCGCCGCAAAGGCCTTTTCCTCGTCTTCCTTGAAGGCGTTCGCCGTCATGGCGACGATGGGGATCGTCGCATCCGCCCGGTCGAGCGCTCGGATGCGTCGCGTCGCCTCGTACCCGTCGCAGATCGGCATCTGCACGTCCATCAGGATAAGATCATACGTGTATTCGGGACTGTCCGCGAAGCGGTCCACGGCCTCCTTGCCGTTGACCGCCACGGTCACCTGTGCGCCGTAGAGGGAGAGGATTTCCGAGGCTATCTCGATGTTCAGTTCGTTGTCTTCCGCAAGCAGGAACCGTTTGCCGAGGAAAGGCTGGGCCGCATCCGGGGCCTCCCGAAGCTGGGGCCGCCGTTCCACGACGTCCATCAGGGTTCGGTAGAGCTTGGATTTGAACAGCGGTTTGGAAATGAAGGCGGTGATGCCGTACTGCGCGGCTTCCTCCTCGATGGCCGACCAGTCGTAGGCGGAAAGGATGATGATCAGGACGTCGTTCTTGACGATGCCGCGGATGGCCTTCGCCGTCTCCAGCCCGTCCATGCCGGGCATCTTCCAGTCGAGAATGATGATGTCGATGGGCCGTTCTTCGTCGAGAGCCGTCCGCACCTTGTCCACCGCCGCCTCGCCTGATGTGACGGACTCGGCTTCCATGCCGAATTCCCGCAGCAGGGCCACCGCTTCGGTCCCGACGTCGCCGTCGTCGTCAACCAGCAGGGCGCGTCTGTCGGACAGGACGGCGGTGTCGTACTCCTCGCCGTTGCCTTCAACGGGCAGGGTCAGTTTGACCGTAAAGGTCGTTCCCTTGCCCTGCGTGCTTGTGAAGCGGATGGTGCCGCCCATCAATTGGACGATGTTGCTGGTGAGGGCCATCCCTATGCCGGTGCCCCGGCACAACTTGGTCCTTTCCTGAGAAAACGGCT
>CAUHBW010000145.1 GCA_959604115.1 uncultured Bilophila sp.
GAGGGAGAACCTTTCTCCAGAAAGGTTCTCCCTCCCCTCCCCCCGGCTCTCGCAACCAACAAAGGACAACGCGCATGTGGCGATTTTTGGATACGCGGTTTGAGGAGATACTGGGCTCGGTGCTGCTCGCGGTGATGGTGACGATCGCCTTCGTCAACGTGATCGTCCGGTACTGCACGTCGTTTTCGTTCGCGTGGACGGAGGAGCTGACGATCAATTTCTTCGTGTGGGTGGTGCTGCTCGGCACGGCCCGCTCGTTCCGCGACGGCGGGCATCTGGGCATGACCCTGCTGTACGAGTCTCTTCCGCGCCCGGCGCGCAGGGTCTGCTACTGGATCGGCATCCTGATCTGCATCGTGTTCTTCGGCGCGCTGTGCTGGGCCGGCATCCTTGAGGTCCGCGACGAGTACGAGCTTGAAGCGATCTCGGAATCCCTCGGCATCCCCGTGTGGTGGTACACCATCGCCACGCCGGCGTTCTCGCTGCTCGTCATCTTCCGCATGCTCCAGTGTTCGGCCGCCGACCTGAGCACGGGAAACTATTAAGGAGGCAGGGATATGGATCTGTCCGTTTTTGAAGACCCTGCATTCTGGATGCTGGTCCTGTTCGTCATTCCGCTGTTGATCCGGGTGCCCATCGCCCTGTCCCTCGGCGTCGCCGCGCTGGTGGTCGTGTGGAAGTGGGACATGGGCTTCGAGATGCTCTCCTACAATTTTTACGCCGGGATCGCCAAGTTCCCGCTGCTCGCCATCCCCTTCTTCATCCTCGCCGGATACATCATGGAACGGGCGGGCATCGCCGCGCGCATCGTGGCCCTGATGGAGACGCTGGTCGGCTCCATGACCGGCGGCCTCGCGGTGGCCACCGTGGCCGTGGCGACGTTCTGGGGGGCCGTGAGCGGCTCCGGGCCGGCCACCGTCGCCGCGCTCGGGCTCATCCTGATCCCCGGCATGGCCAAGGCGGGGTATGACAAGCCGTTCGCGGCGGCTACGGTGTCGGTGACCTCGGGCCTCGCCATCGTCATCCCGCCGAGCATCGCCTTCATCGTCTACGGCGGGGTCGCGGACGTGTCGGTTCCCGCGCTGTTCGCGGCTGGCTTCATCCCCGGCGTGATCGTGGCCCTGTTCATCATGGGGGCCGTGCTCATCATCTCGCACAGGCGCGGCTACCGGGGCATGAAGACCGGCGTGCCGCTGGGCAGGGCCTTCCGCGACGCGTTCTGGGGCGTCATGACCCCCGTGGTCATCCTCGGGGGCATCTACGGCGGGGTCTTCACGCCCACCGAGGCCGCCGCGGTCGCGGTGTTCTACGGGCTGTTCGTGGGCGTGTTCATCTACCGCACCATCAACAGCGTCGGCATGCTGTTCGACATCCTGTCCTCGACCATGAAGGCCACGGCGGTGGTCATGGTGGTCGTGACCTGCGCGGGCCTGTATTCGTGGGTCGCGTCCACGGTCGGGCTCGTGGAAAAGGGATCGGCGATCCTGCTCTCCGTTTCCGACAACCAGTGGATCGTCCTGCTCATGATCAACATCATCCTGCTCCTCGCCGGGATGCTGCTGGACGCCATTTCCATCTATTACGTGTTCCTGCCGTTCATGATGCCGATCATGGCCCATTTCGGCTGGGACCCCATCTGGTTCGGCATCATGATGACGGTCAACCTCGCGGTCGGTCAGGTGACTCCGCCCGTCGCCGTCAATCTTTACGTCGGCGCGAACATCAGCGGCCTGACGATGGAGGAGATCAGCAAGTCGGCGCTGCCGCTGATCTTCGCCTCGCTCCTCGCCCTTGTCGTCATCATCCTGTTTCCGCAGCTTTCCACGTTCCTCCCCAACTTCCTCGGATTGCAGTAAGCGAAACCGGGAGACGGCTCTCCGGCAAGGCGTCGCTTCCCGAGTTCCGTTCCGGAACAGCCGGTCGATCATGAAGATCGACCGGCTGTTCCGCATATGGCGTAAACGGATTCATTCTCGTCTCCCCAGACGTTCTGGGAACAACGGGGGATGGTCTTCACACCCCCACGTTTCAGGGGCGCACGCCCCCCGGAAACGCCGCAAGAGGCCGGACGCAAGGTTCAGTCCCTTTTTTGCGGGAAAGGCCGGAGAATCGAAAAGAGAGCGGTTCTCGGCGTTGCGGCAAGGCTTTGGCGAAAGGGAAATCATGGCGGCGTCCATCCCGTGCGTTTCCGGCGTGCGGTTCAAGGCCGGGCGTCGTGAGCTACGGTTCTCCGAAGGGGTCCTTGCAGGCGGAGAATGGACGGGATGGATTCCCGTGAGCCTTCCCCGGCAAGGCAAAGGCTAGTTTCCTCCGTTCAGGCTCCGGCGCAGGGTCGCGGACAGGCGAAAGCGGAGTTTCCTTTGGGCCGGGACGTCGCAGGCTTCGCCGGTGCGGGGATTGCGTCCTTTCTTGGGTTCCGTGGTGAAGGGAGTCAGGGTGCCGATGCCCGGAATGCTCACGGTGCAGCCCTGCTGGAGTTTCCGTTCCATCTCCCGAAAGATGATTCCGATCGCCATTTCGGCCTGCGTTTTTCCCATGTTCATTCCGGTTGTCAGGTGCTCGATCAGGTCGGCTTTCGTCAGTTTTTTTTCGCTCATTGTGCGCTCGTTTGGGTCTCGTGAGGGAACAGATAGAAAGAAGTATTTAAAGATCTTTCTATCTATCTGTGGAAAAAAGGGCCTGCCCCGGACAGGAACCCCGGGCAAAACCCCCGGATATTCACCCCGGACGTTTTATGCGGTTAACACTTCGGAATAACGTGCTCTATATGGTTTTTATGTGCCGTTCTTGCGTGCGTTTTTACCCCCGGTCATTTACCCCGGACAATGTCCCCGGTCATTGTCCGGGGTTTTTGTCCTCCCCGGACATCCACCCCGGTCATTTGCCCCGGGTAAAAGCCCGGGGCATTTACCCCGGACAATCACCCCGGATAAAAACCCCGGTCATTTTTCTTCCTTCCCGGCGAGCTGCCTGAGGTGCCATTCGATCTGTACGCGGCAGGCCCGCTGGAAAAGCGGGTTCTCCGCGCCGAGCTCTCTCAGGAATTTCGGGAGGGGTTCGAGGAAGGGCCGGGCGAGTTGGCTTTGCGTATCCGCGAGCACCTGAGCAAGCAGCGTTTCGATCTGCTTCTGCAGTTCCAGCTCTTCCTTTTCGGCCCGGAGGCGTTCCAGCGTTTCCAGCGCCTCGCGTTCGCGGGCCAGCTCTTCCTCGGCCTGTCGGCGCAGTTTTTCCGTCGGGGACACGTAGCCCTTGGGGATGCGATAGGTTCCGTCGCTGATGAGGCTCTTGTAGACCCAGTCCACGGGACTCGCGATCGGGCCTCCGGTCTTGTCCACCATCTTGCCGTTGGCGAGTTCCCACTCCGCATAGCGCAATCCCGTCCAGACATGGCTGGTGTCGATGTCCTGCTTCGTCAGGGCCGCCGTAATGCGTTTGAGATGGACCTCGGTAAAGCCCGCCGCGTGCAGGTTCGGGCAGACGTCCGCCAGCTCGAGGCCCGCGAGCGTCCCCTGTCTGGGCTTTGGGGCGGCCTTTCTCGGCGGGGCGGGCTGATCGTCGATGAGCAGCCGCAGTTCTACCCCGAATTGACCGGACTGCTTCTGGACGATGCCGTTGGCCTCCCAGTCCGTCAGGATGCGCCGGAGCGAGCGGTCCTCGATGCCGGTCATTTCGGTGAGCACGGACAGCGTCGTCCGCACGGCTCCGCCCTGTTCCCTCAGCCACGCGTAAAGCTGCTTCTGGCGCTCTCCGCTGATCCGGGGACGCCGGGGAAGGATTTCCTTGACGCCCTTGCGTCCGGGACGCCTTTTCCCCGGAGCGGTCAACACCGCGGCTTGCGCTTGGTCCGCCGCCGTCTCACGAGGGGGGGCCTGAAGCTGAACCGCTGCGTCTACCCCGGGCAATACCCCCGGACATTCACCCCGGACAAAAACACCGGACAATACCCCCGGACGTTTTTCAGCGTCTTTTTCTGCTGAAGGTGCGCATGGAACGGGATTATTTTGTGTTTCTTCAATGTATTCGGGAAGAGGAACGGGAAAGGGGACGGGCTTGACGCGAACATGCCGAGACGGCGTTTCGACGGCGGATTGCGAACCGGAAGCGGCCTGTTCCGAAGGGGCACCCCGGTCATTGACCCCGGACATATCCCCCGGACGATCACCCCGGTCAGTACCCCCGGACATTTTTTCGTGCAGATCTTCCTGCATCTCCGCGAGAACCTGTGCGGCCTTGATATGCTCGGGGGCCTGCGTCATCTTGTCTTTGGCTTCTTGCAGCAGGCTTTTCAGGGACTTTCTCTTGTGGAGTCCACTCATTCGTTCAGCTCCTAGAGCTCGCCGAGTTCGCCCAGCACTTCTTTTGCCAACGCGCGGAATTTTGACGCTATCTTGGATTTCGGCGCGGACTGGAAGACCGTCTCGGAGATGATTTCCGAGGTTTGCAGCATCGTGGTTTCGATGATGGTTTCCTCGAAGACCTGTCCGGGATACCGCATGGACAGGACTTCAAACGAGTGCTGGTCGGCGAGCCTGCGCATGTTCGCCTTGTTGTAAAGGAACTTGAGCAGGACGAGGTTTTCGTTGAGTTTGGACTGGCGGATTTCGTTGATGGCGTTGATGGTTTTCGTGATGCCGTCGAGGGAGAACCGCGATCCGGCCTTGATGGGCACGATGATGAAATCCGAGGCCACCATGGACATGTAGACGAACGCCCCCATGCTCGGCGGGCAGTCGAGCAGGGTGATGTCGAAGTTCTGCACGGCGAAGTCGCGCAGGCGATCTTTCAGGATGGTGATATAGGCTTCCGTCTTGTAGAATTCGGCCTCCATAAAGGCCGTTTCCTCGACGTTGGGGAGGATGCTGCACCCGATTTTGGTGGGATAGATGCAGTCCACCGGAGAAGCCGCCTCCTCGCCCAGCAGTTCGTACAGCGAGGAGTAGTTTTTGCCGATGTCGGAGACGAAAAACGAGGTGGCGTTGCACTGCGAATCCATGTCCACAATGAGGACTTTTTTGCCTTGCAGCGCCAGCGCGTGCGCGAGATTGACGCAGGTCGTGGTCTTGCCCACGCCACCCTTGTTGTTCACCACCGAAATGATTCTGCCCATCCGAATGCCTCCAGACGCGTTTTTTGAGAGACCGATAGGGACCGTGTACAGAAGAAATGTATGCTTATCAATGTCTTTTTTTCGCCGTACGGTTCGACTTTAGATTCATCGTTTCGTTCTTCCCGCGTATCTCCGCGACGGGAGTCCGGAAGTTCTTCGGACGAAGCCCCGGAAAACCGCATCATGCCGGAAAACCGTCTCCCGGAAAGACGGAACGATGTCAGCGGGTCAACGGGGAACGCAAGGGGGACGCGCCGCAGGAAAAACGGCTTTGACAACAAGTCATGAAAAGACGATTATGGCGGTAAAATGAGGTTTTCCATTCAATGATAAACGATTATCTGAAAACGCCGCGAGATGTCCGCATGGAGCTGGCGGAGCGCGTGCGGGCCGAGCGCCTCCGTCAGAACATGACGCAGGAGGAGCTTGCCGGCCGTGCGGGCGTCAGCCTGTCCACGCTCAGACGGTTCGAGCGTACCGGAGACATTTCCCTGAAAGTCTTCGTCGAAATGGCGTTCGTGCTGCGCAGGATGGACGGTTTCGAGGCCCTTTTCTCCAAGCCGCCGGTGCGAAGCCTCTTTGAGCCTCGGCCCGTCGAACGGAAGCGAGCGAGGAAGACACATGCGTCTTAACGTCTTTTTGCATACGCGCGGCGAACGGCTGCCCGTCGGCGTTCTGGATGAGCCGGATGGCGAGATTCTCTTTGAATACGATCGGGAATTTCTCGGTTCGGGGATCGAGCTGTCCCCCTTCATGCTTCCGCTGCGCGCGGGGGTGTTCGCGGATCGGAAACGCACGTTTGACGGCCTGTTCGGCGTCTTCAACGACAGCCTTCCGGACGGTTGGGGGCTGCTCCTGCTGGACAGGCTGCTGCTTGGGCGCGGCATCCCCTTGAGCCGCATCACGCCGTTGTCGCGCCTCTCTCTCGTGGGCGTCGACGGCATGGGCGCGCTGGAGTATGAACCGGCGACGGAACTCCCGGAACGGCTTCCCGAACGCATCGATCTCGACGGCGTGGCTGAAGAGGCGTGGCGGACGTTGAACGAGGAGCCGCGTCCCGTGGAGGCGTTGCGGACGCTCATGGCTCTGAACGGGTCGTCTTGCGGAGCCAGACCGAAGATCCTCGTCCGCGTGTCGTCGGACGGAAGGCGTATCGTTCCGGAGAGTTCGCCGGACGCCGACTGCGAACCGTGGCTGATCAAGTTTCCCGCGCGGCACGATTCCCCGTCCATCGGCAGGCAGGAATACGCCTGCTCCATCGCCGCCCGGAGGGCCGGGATCGAGATGCCGGAAACCAGACTGTTTTTCGGAAAGGATACGGCGTACTTCGGAATCCGGCGTTTCGACCGCGCCCCGGACGGCGGAAAGGTGCATGTCCATACGGCATGCGGCCTTGTGCATGCGTCGCACCGTTACCCTTCCCTTGATTATGAAAACCTGTTCCGTCTCGGAAAAACGCTGACCATGAACGCCGAAGACGTCGAAAAGCTGGTCCGCCTCATGATCTTCAACGTGCGCATGGGCAATCAGGACGACCACTCGAAGAATTTTTCCTTCATGCTGACGGAACGGGGATGGCGCTTTGCCCCGGCCTACGATCTCACCCCGTCGCGCGGCGTCGGCGGCGAACAGACCTGCACGGTCAACGGCAAGGGACGCGAGATTACGGAAAAGGATTTCATGGCAGCGGCAGCCATCGCGGATGTCCCCCCGCGCACCGTGCGAAGGATCATGGAACAGGTGGACGACGCCGTAGCGGCCTTTCCGAAGATTCTTGAAGAACTGGAGTAGGTTGTGATGATTGAGGTTCCCTGAAAAAATCAGAAAACGCAATCGGAAAACAAAAAGCCCCGCCCCTCCGATGAAGGAAGAGCGGGGTTGTTTTATGAGGCTAGGTTAAAGAGATTTAGGCAAAGTTGGCTTCAACAGCATCACTTTCAGCAGTGTTTACCGTACCAACTAGATGGATTTCATCTGTGGCAATTTTTCCATCACTATTGGCATCAAGGACAAAGTACATATTGGAGGTGTCATTCGCCCCAGTATCAGTACCGTCCATAACGAAGAACAGCTTCTGACCAGCAGAGATCTTAACGGTATTAGAACCACTCACGTCAGTGCCAAAAGTAATACCCTTGAAATCTTCAGCATCGGTCACGACAACCACAGCCTTTCCAGTAGCATCGATCCCATCAGCGACAGTGTTATCAGAGCTAAGCTTGCCAGACGTTTCGCCTACCACCTGGCTTACCATCAGCTTGTCACCGTCAGCTCCCCACTTGAAGCCCGTGATGCTATCGTCCTTGTAGAAGTCAGCATTGAACTTTTCGTTGGGCCCGTCAGAAGATTCGGTATTGTTCTGGAAACGGATAGTCGTGGTAGCGTGTCCGTCAGCCAGAGTGATGACATCCTTGCCCTGACCTCCGACGATCGTGGCGGAAGCATCCTTAGCAACGTTGATCTTGAAGCCTTCGGTTTCCTCATTCAGAAGGAGTTTGCCCATAACGGAGTCAACGGCGATGTTTTCAATGTTATTGAGGGCACCTTCAGAAGAGAAGTTAGGTGTACCAGAGCTCACCGTAATATGCAGCGTGTCATCACCAGCACCGCCGTCAAGCTTAACGGTACCGGCCCAAGTCGCAGCGAGGGCAAGATTGAACGTATCATCTCCCGCACCGGCATCAATGGAAGCGAATTCCGTTCCGACGGTCAGGGTGTCAGCCTTGGCGGTGCCTACGAACTTGTAGGTCAGATTGGCGCCCTCAACGGCAGTGTCGTTGAGGGCATTATTGGTGTCATCGACATTGACGGTGAGGCCCGTAGCAGTAGCGGAAGCGTCAATGACGATTTCAGCTTTGCCCTCGGCTTTGTCATCAGCCATGGCGAGGACAATCTTGTTGGCATCCTTGCCGTCGATGTCATCGTACTTCAGCGTAGTCGTGA
Source organism: uncultured Bilophila sp. (assembly GCA_959604115.1). Lineage (GTDB taxonomy): Bacteria > Desulfobacterota > Desulfovibrionia > Desulfovibrionales > Desulfovibrionaceae > Bilophila. The sequence goes on from CAUHBW010000145.1 coordinate 8,051, forward strand.
CGACATCGGCATCGGTTTTGGCTTCAGAATCAGCAGCTTTGGCGCCGAACGCAACCTTGGCGGTGACGGCGCTTGCACCCTTGACCAGGCCGTCCGCACCGGCGACGGTGTTGGCGAGAGTATCAGCGATCGCATACGCCGTTTCAGAACCGGTGAGCACGGTCGTGCTGGCTCCAGCAAGAGCGGCAACGGTATCAACCAGATTATACTTGGCGGTGCTGGTGATGGCCGGGGTAGCGCCAGCGAGAAGAGCGGCAAGACCCGCCTGCTCTTCGACAGTCACAGTCACGGTATCCGTCGCGTCGGTGATGAAATACTTTTCAGCCAGATTTCCGTCCCTCTGGGCTTTCAGGGCCAGCTCCAGCGTATCGTAGGTCTGAACACCGGTAAAAGGATCAAAGCTGGAATCAGCCGCTTCCGGGGTATTAGCCTTGATGGCAGCTTCAA
>CAUHBW010000146.1 GCA_959604115.1 uncultured Bilophila sp.
AAGGTCCCCTCTCCCCTCCCCGATTCGTTTTCCTTTAATCAGTCAGAATGCTTTCGTTCTTCATTTCGATCTTGGCGTCGTTCCGCAGGAGCGAGAGGAACCCGCGGAACATCTGCTCGCGCTTGGCGTTCAGGACGGCTTCGGTGATCTGGGGCGCGGCGACCTTCCAGTCTTCGTCGCTCGGGGTCACGACTTCGGCCACGCGGGCGATGACGGCCCCGCCGTCGAGGGTGTAGGCCACGGGCAGCCATTCGTTGGGCTTGGCGGCGAAGGCGGCCTTGGCCAGCTCGGGGCTGACGCCCAGAGCGCCCAGACGTCCCTGACGGCTGACGGGATCGGTCTTCTGCACCTTGGCCTGAAGATCCGCCGGAAGATCGGCGGTAAAGCCCTTGCGGGCCGCCGTGGCGGCTTCAAAGGCGAGCGTGCGGGCCTTATCCTGCTGGAGCCGGGTCGTGATGTCGTCCTTTACGGCCTCAAGCGGCTTCACGGACTGCGGCTTGGATTCGTTCACCTTGGCGACGACGTATCCGGCCTTGGTCACGAAGGGCGTGTCCAGCACCGTGCCTGGCTTGGCGGAGAGCAGGGCGGGCAGGTTTTCGGGCTTGATGCCCGTCATGCCGGACAGCGCGGTGGTGTCGACGAGTCCCGTGGACTTGGGTTCGAGCTTGAGCGGCTCGCCCGCTTCCTTGAGAGACTTGCCGCCGATGACCGCAAGCTGCACCTGTTCCAGCGCTTCCTGCACCTTGCCTGCGGCTTCGTCCTGCGCGAGACGCTGGCGGATCTGATCCTTCACTTCGTCGAGCGACTTCTGGCCCGCTTCCTTGCGTTCCTCAAGCAGAATGAGATGCCAGCCGAACTGCGTCTTGACGGGTTCGGACACTTCGCCGGTCTTGAGCGCAAAGGCGGCCTTGTCGAATTCCGGCACCATCTGTCCGTGCTGGAACCAGCCGAGGTCGCCGCCCTGAACCGCGCTGCCGGGGTCTTCGGACACTTCCTTGGCGACCGCGGCGAAATCCTCGCCGGCCTTGAGGCGGGCGGCGACGGCTTCGATCCGGGCCTTCGCCTTGGCCTGATCCTCGGCGGAAGCCTTTTCGTCGACGCGGACGAGGATATGGCGGGCGTGCGCCACTTCGGGCGTGGCGAACTGCGCGGCGTTCTTCTGGTAGAAGTCGGCGACGGCGGCGTCGCTGACGACCTGACTGGCCGCCAACGCCTCGGCGCCGATGAGGAGATATTCCACGTCGGCCTGCGGCGGGACGGTGAAGGCCGCCTGATTGGCGTCGTAGTAGTCCTTGATCTGCGCGTCGTCCACGGCGACCTTGGACGTGAAGTCGCCGACCGGATAGAGCACGTATTCGAGGATGCGGCGTTCGCCTTCGTAGCGGAACAGATCGCGCACCTCGGCCTCGGGCACGAAGGCCCCGGCGGTGACGTCGGTGCGGAGCTTGTTGATCAGCATGTTGTTGCGAAGCTCGGCTTCAAAGTTGCCGGGGGAGTTGCGCTGCGCCTTGAGCATGCGGAGATAGGCGTCGGGATCGAATTTGCCCTCGGCGTTCTGGAAGGCGGGGAAACTTTCGACGACCTTGCGGAGTTCCACCGGGGTCACGGTCGCGCCCACGCGCTTGGCTTCCTGAATCAGGATGTTTTCGAGAACGAGGTTCTGGATGAGCTGCTGCTTGAGTTGCATCGCCTTGAGCCCGGCGGCGTCGATGTCGGGATACTGGGCGCGGACCTGCTGCTCAAGCTGCTCGTACTTGCGCTGAAACTCCTGAATGGTGATGGGTTCCCCGTTCACGGTGAGGATCACCGTGGAAGGGCCGCCCGTCAGGCCGCCGACGCCCCAGAATACGAAGACAAGAATGATGATGCCAAAGGCAATTTTGACGCCCCACGATTGGGCGTTGGATCGAATGACGTCCAGCATGACAGCTCCAGGTCAGGGTTTACGGGGCCCGGCCCGTGCGCGGCGTCCCGCGCGGCGGGCCGGGCTCCGGCTTTTACATTTGTTCTTTTACGGCGTTCAGCAGGCCGCCGGACCGGATGATGTCCAGTTCGGCAGCCGAGAGATCGTTCTTTACAGGAAGAACGCCCACACCCGCAATCTCAATGTTCGTGATCCCGCCGGGCGTGATCTCGTTGAGCGGGATACGGATGTCGGCTCCCTGAACGACCTTAGCATAGTCTTCCCTGTTTACGAAGACCAGAGGCAGGATGCCGAAATTCACGAGATTGGCGCGGTGGATGCGGGCCATCGACAGGGCGATCACGGCGCGGATGCCGAGATGGCGGGGGGCCAGCGCCGCATGTTCGCGGCTGGAGCCCTGCCCGTAGTTCTCGCCCGCCACGATCACGCCGTTGCCGCCCGCTTCGCCGACGGCGCGGGCGCGTTTCACGAAGTCGGGGTCCACGCGCACGAAGACGTGTTCGGCGATGGCCGGGATGTTGGAGCGCAGGGCGAGGATTTCCGCGCCCGCGGGCATGATGTGGTCGGTGGTGATGTTGTCTTCGAGCCGGATCACGACCTTGGCGTCCATCGTGTCGCCGGAGGCGTCGAGACGGGGGAATTTTTCCAGCGCCACGATGTTCGGCCCGCGCAGGACTTCCACGTCGGAACCGTCTTCGGGCGGGAAGACGAACAGGTGCCGGATGGACGGCGGATCGGCGGGCAGTTCCGGCTTGGCGGGCGGCGTTCCCCATCCGGCGGGATCGGTGAACGCGCCGTTCAGGGCGGCCTTGGCGGCGGTCAGCGGGCTGACGAGATAGACCTTGGCGTCCTTGGTGCCGCTGCGGCCCTCGAAGTTGCGGTTGAACGTGCGGGCGCTCACCCCGGCTGTCACGGGCGCGCCGCCGGAACCGATGCAAGGGCCGCAGGAGCATTCGAGCAGCCGCGCGCCGGAGCTGATGATGGGTTCGAGCAGCCCTTCCTGCGCCAGCATGGTGAGCACCTGCTTGGAGCCGGGGGAAATCATGGTGTCGGTGCCGGGATTGACCCGGTGTCCGGCGAGGATCTGCGCCACCAGCTTGAGGTCGGCGTAGGAGGAGTTCGTACAGGAGCCGATGCAGACCTGTTCCACGGGCATTCCGTCGAGGTCGGCCACGGGCACCACGCGGTCGGGCATGTGCGGCTGCGCCGCCAGCGGGACCAGCGTGGAGAGGTCGATGGTTTCCTCTTCGTCATACGTGGCGTCGGCGTCGGGGCCGAGTTCCTTCCAGTCGGCCTCGCGGCCCATCGCCTTGAGGAAGGCGCGGGTCACGCCGTCGGAGGGGAAGAGGGTGCCGGTGGCGCCGAGTTCCGCGCCCATGTTGGCGATGGTGGCGCGTTCGGGCACGGACAGGGTTGCGACGCCGGGGCCGCAGTATTCGAAGACGCGGCCCACGCCGCCCTTCACGGTGCGGCGGCGGAGCAGCTCGAGGATGACGTCCTTGGCGGAGGCCCAGCCGGTGAGCGCGCCGGTCAGGAACACGCGCACGACCTTGGGCATGGGGATGCTGTAGGGTTCGCCCGCCATCGCCAGCGCGACGGACAGCCCGCCCGCGCCCATCGCCAGCGAACAGATGCCGCCCGCCGTCGGGGTGTGGCTGTCGGAACCCACGAGGGTCGCGCCGGGCTTGGCGAAGTTTTCGAGATGAAGCTGGTGGCAGATGCCGGTTCCGGGGCCGGAGAACACGCCGCCGAACTTCGCCGCCACCGTGCGCAGGAAGCGATGGTCGTCGGGGTTGCGGAAGTTCATCTGAAGCGTGTTGTGGTCCACGTAGCTCAGGGAAATGTCGGTCTTGACCCGCGGGATGCCGAGCGCTTCGAACTGGAGCCACGCCATGGTGCCGGTGGCGTCCTGAGTCAGCGTCTGGTCGATGTGCAGGCCGATTTCGTTTCCGGGCGTCATGGTGCCGGAAACAAGGTGACTGGCGATGATTTTCTGTGTGAGGTTCATGGGCTTTCCCTTTTGTCTGGAATGCGTTGGAGCCGCGTGGCGCGCCCGGAACGGATCGGCCGGCGCGAAAAAAACGAATTTACCCGGATAGCTGAACAAAGGCAAGCAGTTGCCTTCGCGATGGCCGCAACCTCCCGTCGTCTCCGGCATTTCTGAACGGGGAGGCCGTTCGGAGGGGGCCGGAGAGGGAAGACGCTTCCGAACGCCGCCGGAACGGGGGGAGTTAGAGGGCTTTGAGAATGTGATTATAAAAAGCGTACAAATAATTGAATATTTGCTCCCGTGAGCGAGAATGCCTTCGAGAGCTTCGCATCAGCCTTTCGAGGCTCCTGATGTTTCCGGCATGAGGAAGATGCCGGGGATACGCCAACCTTCACAATGAAGAAAGGAGATTTTCGCCATGAAGAGACTCACCACGCTTTTGCTCGCCGCCGGGCTTGTCTGCTCCGCCTTTTCCGCCGCCAACGCCGCGGACATCAAGGCCAAGGGCATGTGGGACTTCGCCTTTGAGTATACGGACGCCTCGTTCGACAAGAACACGGGCAGCGACCGCTTCGGAGCCGCGCAGCGTCTGCGCACCCAGATCGACGTGATCGCTTCGGAAAGCCTGAAGGGCGTCGTGTTTTTTGAAATCGGCGACACCCACTGGGGCACTGCGGCCGACGGCGGCTCCATCGGCACGGACGGCAAGGTCGTGGAAGTGCGCTACTCCTACATCGACTGGGCCATCCCGGAAACCGACGTGCTGGTCCGCATGGGCTTGCAGCCGTTCGTGATGCCGGGCTTCGTGGCCGGTTCCGCCGTGCTCGACGGCGACGGCGCGGGCATCACCATCGGCGGGAACTTCACCGAGAACGTGGGCGCGAATCTCTTCTGGCTGCGCGCCGAAAACAATAATACCAAGGGCTACAAGGACAAGTGGCACGACGACAAGAACAACGCGCTGGACTTCGTCGGCATGACCGTTCCGCTGTCCTTTGACGGCGTGAAGGTGACGCCCTGGGGCATGTACGGGTTCGTCGGCAGCCGCAGCCTTTCCGGCGACGCGCAGGGCGACATCGACGACGTGCGCGCCGGGATGCTTCCGGTGCTGCCTTCCGGCACGGATCTGACGACGCTTGAAGGCAACCGCAGCCGCGGCAACGCATGGTGGGCCGGCATCACGGGTGAAATGACCACCTTCAGCCCCTTCCGTCTCGCGGGCGACTTCAACTACGGCTCCGTGGACATGGGCAGCGTCCGCTCGCTCGGCAGCTTCGACGGCGGCGCGGCGGAAAAGTCCATCGACCTCAAGCGCGCCGGCTGGCTGGCTTCCGCCATCGCGGAATACAAGCTTGATTTCGGCGTCCCCGGCCTGCTGCTGTGGTACGGTTCCGGCGACAACGACAATCCGTATGACGGTTCCGAACGCATGCCCACCGTGGACGCCAGCTGGTCCGGTTCCAGCTTCGGCTTCGACGGCGGCTACGGCATTTCCTCCGACACCGTGCTCGGCACCAGCCCCGTGGGCACGTGGGGCGTCGCGCTCCGCATGAAGGACATCTCCTTCATGGAAGACCTGACCCACGCCATTCAGGTCGGGTACTATCGCGGCACCAACGACAAGAACATGCCCAAGAACGCCGGCATGACCACCTTCCACTCCAGCTACGCCGACGCCTCCGGCATGGTCGGCTCCACCTACCTGACCACCAAGGACGGCGCGTGGGAAGCCACCTTCGACACCGACTATCAGATTTACAAGGATCTGACCCTCGCCGTCGAGCTCGGCTATATCCATCTCAGCCTCAACGACGGCGTCTGGGGCAACGTGCTCGACAACACCGAACGCAACGCCTACAAGGCCTCCGTCAACATGCGGTATGCGTTCTAACGGTTGAAGATTGGGGAAGGGGAGGGAGAACCCTTCTGGAGAAGGGCTTCCCTCCCCTTCCCCAAACCCCATCCCCTCCTCTCCCAAGACTTTCGTCCTTATCGAATCCCTGTCGGCGGCTTTCCCGGATGTTCTGGGGAGGCGTGCGGGGAACGTGGGGGAGAAGAGGGAAAATGTTTTTTCTCCTATGCGGAAAACCGGGACAGTCGGCGGACTGTCCCGGTTTTCGTTTATGCGTGGAGATGGATGGAGGTCGTTTCCCGGCGGGGAATCAGTTCTGTTCCACCAGCGGGGCGGTGTACTGGACCTCGGAGTCCCAAGGGAAGAGGATCCATGTATCCTGGCTGACTTCGGTGATGAAGCTGTCCACGAGGGGCTTCCCCGCGGGCTTGGAATAGAGGGTGGCGAAGTGGGCCTTGGGGAGCATGTCGCGGATGATGCGGGCGGTGTTGCCGGTATCCACGAGGTCGTCGATGATCAGCCAGCCGTCGCCGTCGCCGTCGATGGCCTTGAGGACTTCCTCGCCGCCGGTCTGTTCGCGGCCCTGATAGGTGCAGATGCACAGGGTGTCGACCATGCGGATGTTCAGTTCGCGGGCCACGATGGCGGCGGGCACGAGGCCGCCGCGCGCGACGCCGATGATGCCCTTGTACGGTCCCTGTTCCAGCAGACGCCATGCCAGCGCCTTGGCGTCTCGGTGGAGCTGATCCCAGGTTACGGGATACAGTTTCTGATAACGGTCGGCCTTGCCCATAGGTTCTCCCTGTCGAAGTTGAATCGTGTGGATTTTAGTCGGCTTTCGCCTGATGGTGCAGCTTCTCGAACGAGGTTTCGGTCAGCGCGATGATGCAGAAATCGTGTTTGTCGGCGAGGGCCAGCGCTTCGGCCCTGTCGAAAAAGAGGCTTTTGCCCGCGTCCACGGCGAGGCAGCGGTATTTCTGTTCGATGAGCAGCCGGACGGTTTGCAGCCCGATGGAGGGCAGGTCCGCGCGTTCGTCCTGCCGAGGCTTGAAGCGTTTGATCGCCACGCAGCCCTCGCCGCGCAGTTCGCCGCCGCGCCGCAGGGTGGCGTCCGTGCCTTCGAGGCATTCCACCGCCACCACCATGCCCTGTTTGACCACGATGCACTGGCCGATGTCGAAACGCCCCAGCGCCTCGGCGATGGGCCAGCCGTAGTCGATGTCCGCCAGCTCCTCGGCTGTGGGGGCCCTGCGGGTCAGGACGCCCTCGGGGCACAGGAGGGAGGCGGACAGTTCGGCGGCCTGAACGATGGTGAAGCCTTCCTTTTCCAGATCGGCCATGATGGCCCGGAGCAGGGCGTCGTCGCCCTTGCCCCGCAGGGAAAAGAGGATGCGGGCCGCCCGGAAGTCGGGGCGCAGATCGAGGGCGCGGGGCTTGTTGATGGCTCCGGCCATGCACAGCTTGCGGACGCCGTGCTTGCGGAAGAAGTCGATGACCTTGTCGAACTGTCCGAGGTAGACGGTGGCGTACGCGTCCGCCAGCGCCTCAAGGCCGGGATCGGTGAAGCCGTGGAAGGCGCAGACGACCACGGTGTGCCCGGCGGCTCTGGCGTCTTCCGCCACAAGGCGCGGAAATTGTCCGCTGCCCGCGATGATGCCGATGGATTCGCTCATAATCCGTGCCCTGTACCACAAATGCCCGGTGAATAAAAGCGCGCCGGAAACCCGTCCCGGCGCGCCGAAAAGAAACGTCGGGGAGATCAGCCGATCTGGACCACGCTGCGGGCGTGGACGGGACAGGCTTCCACACAGGCGGGGACGGACTTGCCCTCGCGCTTCATCCAGTCCTTGCACAGGTCGCAGCGCACCGCCACGCTGCGCATGCTCTTCTGGGCCATCGTTTCCGCTCCGGCGGAGGGAAGGCCGATGGATTCCAGGGAGATCGCGCCATAGGGGCAGGCCATGATGCACAGCTGGCAGCCCGAGCAGATCTGGGCGTTCATGGTCACGACGCCGTCGTCCTGCTGGAGCGCGCCGGTGGGGCAGATGCGGGCGCAGGGCGCGTTTTCGCACTGGCGGCAGGAGATCGGCGACTTGACCGATCCGCTCTTGACCACATGGACGCGGGCCACCAGCTCGTCGCGCTTTTTCAGGGCTTCCTTGAAGGTGAGGCCGTGGTGGGCGGCGATGCAGGCGATTTCGCAGCGGCGGCACGCCTTGCACTTTTCCGGGACGGATTCGATCATGTAACGGCTCATGGCATATTCCTTGCGAAGTTTCGCATTCCAGAAGCGGGTTGTCGGCGTCAGCGGGCGTCGATGCCGGTGATGCAGAAGTCGCGGCCTCCCGAGCCTTCCAGCCGCAGGCCCCCGCATTTTGGGCAGCGGCAGCGCGGGGACGTCATGGGGAACTCGTGTCCGCAGTCGAGGCACCCGCCCCGCGCGGGGACGGTCGTGACGACCAGTTCGGCCCCCTCGGCCTTCGTGCCCTCGGCGTACAGCTCGAAGCACGCCTCCAGCGTCCGGGGCTCCACCGCCGTGAACAGCCCCACGGACAAATTCACCCGGGTGATCCGCTCCACATGGTGGCGTTGCGCCTCGTCTTCGAGGATGCGCATCATGGAGGCGACGATGGAGGCTTCGTGCACGGCAGCGGTATCCCATTTGGAGGGGAAAACCGGGGGGGGGGGGGGGGGGGGGGGGTTGGTTGCTGGGGCCGCGCCCCG
>CAUHBW010000147.1 GCA_959604115.1 uncultured Bilophila sp.
CGTCTTTTGCGCGAAATCGGGCTCCGCTATGAAAAGGGCCAAACACGCCTTGCCCGTCTCGATCCACTGTTGCTCAGCATCAACCGTCGGGCATCGTTTTTTCATGGAGTCCCTATAGCGCATTATACTGCGTAACACAAGGGCCGTTTTCATAGGTATGTTCCCGATTATGGACAAGACAACGTTTGCGAAGCCGTTTGGAAACATGCTGAGAGAAAAGCGCAGGTTATGTGGGCTGTCCCAGTCCGGGCTGGCCGCGAAATCCGGGCGTTCCCTCCGTTGCGTCCAGTATCTGGAAGCGGGAACGCAGGAGCCCACGCTGTCCACTCTGTACGCCCTCGCGCATGCGCTGGACGTGCGGGTGACGGATCTGATCGAGTCCTTGCCCGAGGAATTGAACGACGTGTACCGATAAGCGCCCAAAGGATGATTCCGGGGAGTCACAAGCCGTTCCTTCCCGACAGCAGAACCGCCTGACCGCTTTCCGGCCAACCTCCGCGCGGAACATTCTGGTTCTTCCGGTGCGCGCCCGGTTCGGCGGTTCCACGCGTGGAAAAGAGCCGCCGTTGTCCCCCCGCCGTCCGGAACCGGTCGGTGTTCTCCCGTGCGGAAACGCGTCCGCTCCCCCATGACCGGGGAGCCCTGTCGCCGGTGTTTTCAACCCTGCGAAAAACGGCCCGGAAGACGCGCCTTCCGGGCCGTCTCCTTTTTCAGAGGAGGGGGACGTCGCGTGTTTCTTGCGCAAGGCGCGCCGCCTGCTGTGCTGCCTCAGCCGAACGCCGCGTCGCGTCGGACGGCTCCTTGCAAGACGGCGTTACACGACGTCGAAACGTTCAAAGCGCATCATGAGTCCCGCCCGGCCCTGCGTGGCGGAACGGAGATCCGTGGAGAAGCCGAAGAGCTTGCCGAGGGGCGCGAGCCCCTGCACGAGCTTGAGGCCCGCATGGTCGAGGATGTTTTCCACCTTGCCGCCGCGCGTGCCGAACAGGCTGATGGCGGAGCCGAGGTTCGCCTCGGGCGCGGAGATTTCCACGAACATGAGCGGTTCCAGCGTGGTGATCCGCGCGGCTTCGAGGGCCGCGCGCAAGGCGATGCCCGCCGCCATGTGGTAGCCCGCCGCCGTGGAGCCGTCGCGTCGGGGCATGGCGGTGATGTCCACGTCGGCGTCCTGAATGGGGTATCCGGTGGCGGGATCGGACTGGAGCGCGTTTTCCACGCCCTGACGGGCCGCATCGACGAAGGCGGCGGGCAGCGAGGTGGTGTCGGCGCTGAAGCGTATCCGGTTTCCTTCGCCGCGTCCGCGCGGGGCGATGGTGAGGCTGACTTCCCCGATGTGGGTTTCCTTGCCGAGTTCGCGGTCGAACGTGCCCGTGGCGGAGCCCGCGCGTTTGGGCGTTTCGCGGCGGATGACCTGCGGCTGGCCCACACGGGGACTGATGCCGTATTCGCGGCGGATGCGCTCCAGTACGACGTCGAGGTGCAGCTCGCCCATGCCGGACACGATGCGGTGTCCCGAACCCTCGTCGATGGAGACGGTGAGGGTGGGATCCTCAAGCGAGAAGCGTTCCAGCGCCTCGTCGAGCGTTTTGCTTTCGTCGGCGTTGCGTGGTTCGATGGCGAGGGAGATGACCGGCTGGTAGGCGTCGATGGATTCGAGCAGGAGCCCGGAGCCGGGCGCGGCAACGGTGTCGCCGGTGCGCGCCGAGCGCAGGCCGATGACCGCCACGATGTCCCCGGCCACGGCTGCGTCCACCTGTTCGCGGCGGTCGGCGTGCAGCCGGTACAGGCGGGAAATCCGTTCGTCGACCTTGCGGGTGACGTTGCGGCAGGGATCGCCTTCCTTCAGCGTTCCGGCATAGACCCGGACGAGGGCCAGCTTGCGGCCTCCGTCCATCATGACCTTGAAGACCAGCCCGGTGAAGGGCAGGGCGGGATCGCAGGGAATGGGGGCGTCGGTGCCGTCCTCGGGGTTATGGCCCGTGACGGGCGGCAGATCGGACGGCGCGGGCAGGTAGGCGACCACCGCGTCGAGGAGCGGCTGCACGCCGGTGTTCTTGAGCGCCGAGCCGCAGAGCACCGGGGTTACGCGGCGGGCCAGCGTGGCGCGCCGGACGGCGGCCCGGATGTCCGCTTCCGTGTACTCTTCGCCGAGGTACTGGTCGAGAAAGGCGTCGTCGTTTTCCGCGAGGCGTTCCAGCATCTGTTCGCGCCACGGCGCGGCAAGTTCCGCGTCCGCGGGATCGAGCGGCGAACGGGTCCACGTCCGTCCCTGATCGGCCTCGTCGAAATCGAGCCGTTCCCGAGTCACGAGATCGATGACGCCCCGGAAGTCTTCCGCCGCGCCCACCGGAACGGCGATGGGCAGGGGATTCGCGCCGAGCCGCGTCCGCATGGACTGGAGCACGGCGGCGAAATCCGCGCCGATGCGGTCCATCTTGTTGACGAAGGCCAGCTTGGGCACGCCGAAGTGTTCCGACTGCCGCCAGACGGTTTCGGACTGCGGCTCCACGCCGCCCACGGCGCAGAAGACGCCGACCGCGCCGTCGAGCACCCGGAGCGAACGTTCCACCTCGATGGTGAAGTCCACGTGTCCGGGCGTGTCGATGATGTTGACGGTCGTCCCGTTCCACTCGCAGGAAGTGCAGGCCGAGGTGATGGTGATGCCGCGCTCCTGTTCCTCGGGCAGATAGTCCATGGTGGCCGTGCCGTCGTGGACTTCGCCCATGCGGTGGATTTTGCGGGTGTAGAACAGCATCCGTTCCGAAAGCGTGGTTTTTCCCGCGTCGATATGCGCGATGACGCCGATGTTGCGCACAGCCTGTGTCATGAAGACTCCTTTCTAAAGAAGGCGCGTCCCGGAGAATGTCCCTCCGGTTCCCTTCGCATGGTGACCGATGGAGAGGCGGTTTCCGAAGTGGGGACCCCTCTCCTTTTTTCATCCGAATGCTTTACCGTCTTGCCCTCTTGCCGGTCAACCGGCGGACCCTGCGGCACGGTCCGGCGGGGCGTCAGTCGGCGTCCGCGACGGACAGCTCCAGCCGCGTGTTCATGAAAAAGCCGGGCGTCAGGTCCGCGTGCAGCCAGCAGCCTTCCAGCCCACGGCCGAGGACAAGCGGTTCTCCGGCGTCGCCGATGACGAACTGTCCCTCATACACCACGTCCGTGCCGTCGTCGGCGGGCAGGGCGTCCGGATGGGCCCAGCGGATGAGCGTTTCGTCGGGCAGGGCGTCGGCGGCGATGCGAGGCGCGCGGTCCCGCCAGCACGGATGCGGCGAGGGCACGTCCGTCGCGCCGAAGGCCAGTACGCGGCCTTGTCCGCTCAGCTCCCGGAGCAGCGGGGCGGGATCGGGTATGGCGAAGACCTGTTCCACGCCGGTCAGTTCCAGCGCGGCGAACAGCGCGGACGGCGCGGCGTCGGGCCTGCCCGTCCAGACGGCGATGATCGGTTCCACGCCCGCCAGCCGCGCGGGCATGATCGCCGCCGCCAGCCGCACGGCGGAGGCGTAGCCCTCGCCGATGAGCAGCACGGCCCACGGCGCGGGCGTTTCCGTGCGCGCGAAACCGAATCCGGCGGCCCCGTTCTCGATTTTCGTTTCGGAGCGGGACGGCAGGGCCGGAAACACGGCTTCAGCCAGCGCCAGCGTGGTCTTGATCCAGCTCCGGTACGGGGCCGACGTGCCTTCATAGGCTCCGGCCAGCCGTTCGTCCGGGACCCGGCAGGCTTCGATTGCGGATGAAAAGGTCATGAACTCCTCCTTGTCCGGCGCAATGGGGACGGTCCGGAAGCCGCGCCTTCCTTCCGGCGTCTTGCTCTTCCCGCCTCCCCGCCGTCTCTCCCGGCATGCCCGGCATCCGCGGGGATTCGCCGGTCCTGGGGAGAGAGGCCGGAAAAGGCAAGGGGAACTTTTCCAGAGAAAAGTTCCCCTTCACGAGCTTACTTTTGCGCGACGGCGGCGGGGAGGGTGCCCATCTGCTGCCGCATGTAGAGCTTCATCAGTTCGGCGATGGCGTCCTCGCGTTTGAGGGTGCCGGGATACGCGCCGTTGTCGAGCACGGCCCGGAACGCCTTTTCGTCCAGCGGATCGGCGTTCTGCTTGGCGAGGTGGCTTCCGAGGCCGTCGAGCTTGGCGCGGAGATCGGTTTCGCTCAGGCCCTTGAGTTCGGAGGCCTTGGCGGCGATGGCCTTCGTCGAAGGCAGCTTCGGCGATTCCATGACCTGCCGCAGGCCGGACGTGAACCGTTTCAGCCCCGCCGTGATGTGGGAGACTTTCACTACGTTGGAGCCTTTCCAGCCCGCCTTGGCCCATTTGAAGAAATACATGTCCACCTTGTCGCCGCCGGGCGCGTTCTCCATGAAGATGGACACGCTGGCGGAGCCGTACAGATAGGTTTCCGCCCAGCCGAGCATGGCGAGGTTGGTTCCCTTTTCCGGCGTGTACACGTAGGTCCAGTCCTTGTCGCTGCCCACGATGGCCCCGCGCAGGCCCACGGAGGACTGGAGAGGCATGACGGAGACGGACAGGAGCGCCGTGCGGCCTTCATAGGCCGTGAGCACGAAGAGGCGGTTCAGCTTGTAGGAATAGTAGCAGCCGCTCGAAGTGTCGGGCGTGGTTTCCTCATATTCGAGGCCGCGCGTCACGATGGGCGCGGCGGGGGGAAACGCCGCGCCGATGAAGCTGGAGGCGTTCTTCAGAAGGGGACTGCCGGGCAGCCACGCGTTCCGGCGCACGGAGGAAGGATAGATGGCCTCGCCGGGCACGGACGGATCGAGCATGTAGGCCACCAGCTTGCGGAGCGGGACGTTGAGCGTTTCCTTGAGATAGGCCCCGGAACCCTGCGGACGGGATTCGGGGCGGACGCTTTTGGCGGGTTTGGTGTTGGTGGCGACGAAGCGCAGCACCGTATCCAGCGTGGACGTGCCGGGATCGGGCTTGCCCTGCGGCGCGTCGGCGAGCAGGGCGGAGAGAGCCGCCTCCACGTCGGGCGGAAGGGCTCCTTCCTTTTTTTCTTCGGCCCGGGCGGGCAGGGCGAGCAGGACGACGAACAGCAGAGCGAACAGCGAACGGAACGGGACAACTATGGGCATGACGGCCTCTGGTCGGTAGAAGGTGACGGAACGGGCTTGTGGCCCCGCAAAGGTTAGCCGTCCCGCGCCGGGGCGTCAACGGCCTGATTTTTCTTTTTGTCCAACGGTGTTACATCCATGCGAAAATGCCGGTCACGAAGAACGGGACGGCGACGGTCAGGACCATGCCCGAAAAGATGCCGAGGATGGTGTTGCGTTCGCCGGACGTGCGGATGATCGCGGGCAGGCAGGTGTCGCTGGCGGCCCCGGCGGCGGAAAGCGGCCCGAGCCCGCCGAAGACGCGGGCGATGACCGGCGCGAACAGCAGGGTCACCAGTTCGCGCACCATGTTGGCGATGAGGGCCATTGAGCCGAGGCTGACGTCCGCGAGCTGGTTGATGAGCATGCTGGAGAGGCTGTAGTAGCCGAATCCGGCGGACACCGCCATCACGTCGCGGAAGCTCATGTCCAGCACGGCCCACGCGGCGGTCCCGCCGAGGAACGTTCCCACGGCGATCATAAGAGGCACCAGCGCCACCCAGCCCTTGAGGTCGCGCAGGATGCGCCAGGCCCGGACGTCGAAGCCGAGCGTCATGCCCACGGCGGCGAGCATGGCGTATACGGCGTAATTGCTGGCTTCATGCACGAGCCCCACGAAGGCGTCGGGAAAGTCCCCCATGACTCCGGCGAGGACGCCCGCGCCGAAAAAGAGCAGGACGATGAGCGATTCCTTCACGGCCTCGCCTCTCCGCCCTTGTCATGCGGCGTATACTTGCCCACGTGCCGGTTCATGATCGGTTCCAGCAGGCGCGCGCCGATGAGGCTTCCGAGGACGCAGCACAGGCTGATGAAGACGCCGCGCGCGCCGATGCTGTCCATCTGCGACATGAGGCGGTCGTCGGCGCCGAGCGCAAGGCCGAGCAGCAGGAGGAGGATGCGGACCGACCAGGTGAGCACCTGATCCGTCAGTCTGACGACGAGCGGCTTCCTGCGGAGCAGAAAACCCACGGGAACCCCGAGCACGAGGCAGCCGATTTCAACCAGCATGAACGTTTCTCCTTTATCACCATGAAAAAGTTGATTATCATACCCAAGGCCCCCGCTTCGGTCAACAATCCGCACAAGCCGGTTCGTTGACCCTTTTCGTCGCCGCCTGTATAGGTCTTGCGTATGACTCACGACTGCGCGGGCGGATCGCCCGGCGCGACAGGGACGGAAACGGTGAACGCATCTCAGGAAACGCCCCCTTCCGAGGGGAGCTGGAAGCCTTTTGTGACGGTGAAGGTCTGCGGTCGCGACTGGACGCTGGAACGCGCCGCGGACATGGAAGCCCTTTGGGACGCCATGACGGAATTTACGGAGGACGAGCGTCTGCCCTACTGGACGGAGCTTTGGCCCTCCAGCCTCGTGCTCGGGGAATGGCTGTACGAACAGCGGGAACGCCTGCGCGGGCAGCCCTGCCTTGATCTCGGCTGCGGGATCGGCCTTACCGCGCTGATCGGACAGTGGCTCGGCGCGCACGTCATCGGCATGGACTACGAGCCCGACGCCCTGCATTTCGCGCGGCTCAACGCCGAGCACAACCATGTTTCCCAACCCCTGTGGACGGTCATGGACTGGCGCAAGCCGGCGGTGAAACGCCGGAGCCTGCGGTTCATCTGGGGCGGGGACATCATGTACGAGCAGCGTTTCGCCGCTCCCGTACTGGATTTTCTGGAGTATGCGCTCGCGGAGGACGGCGCGGCCTGGGTGGCCGAGCCGGGCCGGACCGTATACGATACCTTCCGTACGATGCTGGTGAGCCGCCGGTGGGTGGGCCGCTGCGTCTGGGAACAGCGCATCGAGGCCCTGTATCCGCAGGAACGTCCGGTCCCCGTACGGATTTGGGAGATTCACAGATAGCCCCGGAGGTTTCAAAAATGGGTGAAACGGTCCGATTCGGCGTTTCGCTGGATGGCGATCTGCTGGAGAAATTCGACGCGCTGTGCGAACGGCAGGGATGCCCGAGCCGTTCCGAAGCCCTGCGCGACATCATCCGCAACGCGCTGGTGCAGGATTCGCTGCAATCCGAAACGGCGGACGCGGCGGGCGTCCTGACGCTGATATACGATCATCATGTGCGGGATCTGTCCCGCAAGCTCACGGAACGCCAGCACGACGCGCACGGCCTCATCGTCGCCACGCTCCATGTGCATCTTGATCATCACAATTGTCTGGAAATTCTGGTGCTCAAGGGAAAGGCCGGAGAACTCCGCGTGCTCGCCGATCAGCTCCGGGCCGTCCGGGGCGTCACCCACGGCACCTTCTCCATCACCGCCGTGGGCGCGGACTTGCCCTAGCTTTACGAGACGACCAACCGGGGAGAGAACCCTTCTGAAGAAGAGCTTCCCTCTCCCCGGACCCTTCTCCTCTCCCTCCTAAGACTTTCGACCTTTGGGAACGGGCCGCGCATCGCAAGTTCCGTTGCGTGTGGAGCCGTTTGCCCGTATGAATATCTTCTGCCGTCGGCAGTCCCGATCCGGGAAGAGGCCGCGCGGAACAGATGACGACAAGGCATTCAGGAAGATAAAGGAACAGCATGGAAGACGTACAGAACAGTCCGGCTCCGGTGGCCCTGCCCATCGACCGGGTCGGGGTCAAAGGATTGAAGCTGCCTCTGCTGGTGCGGGATCGCGCGCAGGGGAGCCAGCACACGGTCGCGGACGTGGACATCAGCGTAGATCTGCCCGCCGCGTTCAAGGGCACGCACATGAGCCGCTTCGTGCAGGCTCTGGGAAACTGGAACGAAGAGCTGGACTACGCGGCCATGAAGCGGCTTCTGGAGGACGTGCGGGAACGTCTGCACGCCCGGCGGGCGCACATCGTGTTCCGCTTCCCGTACTTCGTGCAGAAGAACGCGCCCGCGACGTCCTGCCCCGGCATCTTGCCTTATGCGTGCAGGCTGACCGGCGAGCTGCCCGAAGAAGGGAAGCCCGCGTTTCTGCTTGAAGTGACGGTGCCCGTGATGACGGTGTGCCCGTGCTCCAAGGCGATCAGCCGCGAAGGCGCGCACAGCCAGCGGGCCGAGGTCCGCATGGCGGTACGGATGCGCGGGTTTTCGTGGATTGAGGATTTCATCGAGATCGCCGAGGCGTCCGGGTCCTCTCCGGTCTACTCCCTGCTCAAGCGCGAGGACGAAAAGTTCGTGACCGAAGACGCCTTCTCGCGTCCCACTTTCGTGGAGGACGTGGTCCGCAACGTCGCCAGCCGCCTCGCCGAGCATCCCCAGATCGACGGCTTCCGCGTGGAAGTCGAAAGTTACGAGTCCATCCACGCCCACAACGCCTTCGCCTGCATCGAGCACGGCGTCTCGTTATAGCGGTTGGATTGGTGATTGTTGATTGATGACTGATGAAGATTGGAGGGGGGAAGGGGAAACTT
>CAUHBW010000148.1 GCA_959604115.1 uncultured Bilophila sp.
TAGAGCTATATTTATTTTCTAGACATATTCTTCAGAAGATTATGTGAATGTCCGATCCCTCTTTCTCTATACACTTGAAAAGATTTTCTACACAGTTCAACCACGCTCTCAATATTTTTGAAGATGGATACGAAATCCACCCCATTCACCTTTCAGATACACGAATGAAAGCGTCCCATCAGCATCGTAACGTGCCGAACCGTAATCCAGCTCAAAACCTTCCACTTCAAGCCGACTGCACTGTCGGGCAACCGAAAAGGTACCGTACGCGATATGTCCCTTACACGAGGCTTTCCGTTTCATAAGTTCTAATCCCTCCCCAATGAAAAGGCTGCGAGACATGTTCACTTGTTTCCCTTGGGTAATAGCAGCTAACGATCCCGCAAGGGGTTCAGCATCATCCCCCGCATAGATGCCCACATGCAGCAGTTTCATCCCGCCAATTCGGTGAAGTAACCGTCGCACCTCCTCGGCGGCAACCCCATTTTCCAGCGTAACCGCACATGCCAACACATTTGGAGAAGTGAGACATGTGCTGACCTCGGTATCGGACAGCTTACCCCGGAAAACAAACCGGAGGTGCGGATACTTCCCGCAAAGGCTCTGCGGATAACCGGGTACGGTTTCCCACGGCTTAAACGGAAATATCACGGCATCTGGCGCAAGTCGCCCAGCAGCATCTAGCGCCGCGTGGGACGAACATTCCAGAAACACTAGACTCCCTGTGCTTTTGCACAGCGCCACCAGTGCTGTATCACGGTTCGCCAGTGAAAGATACGAGACATTTCCAAAGGCGGTAACCTGCTGGGGGAGAGTTATGCCTCGCACTCCGAAGGCCATATTCGGCAGTTCCCTGCGAAGCTTGCCAATACAATCCCGTGTAATCTGTGTTCCATCTAGTTCAATGATACGACAGCCGCCTTCCCAAGCCGTGCGGCACCATTTGAGCAGGGCAACCGAATCGCCTGAAGCAAACGAAGGAATCAAACCGAAACCATGAATCAACGAAAGTGTACGATGCATATGGACACTCCAAGCTAGTCCATGCTCAGGCAGCAGGATAGGAGAAAAACTCATGCCGAGGAACGTCGCACTTGATGAACACCAAAAACGAGCCAATGGCATACCTCCTCAATTGCCTTTCATATTGAGGAGATGGTCTCCGCAGCAACAGGGAGACGGCAAAGGAATATTCTCGAAGCAGGTAACGCGAAACAAAGAGCGGTACACAACTATTGGAGTCTATTCTCCGATCAGTGTTTCATCATTGTTTCCTTCTTCGGCAGGTTGGGGGTGTCCAGTCATCCGAGCGTTTTTCGAGGCAACACCTAGATGACAAGGCCGCTCCTGTGGGTTCATCAAACGACAAACGTCGCGAAAGCCCATCTAAAAATCGGATCGCCTGTTCAAGATTTTCAGGTTCAGGCAATCCTCCATCACGGCAGTAAGCAAGCGACCGGGTACAGGCTTCCGCCATTAAAGCGGGAAGCCTCTCACCTGTCAGCATGGTATACGCCTCCATCATTTCATTGGTCATGCGTCCGGCCTTGGATATTGCCTTAGGCACCATCCTCTCCGCCATGACACGCAACGGCACGCCGTCAAACGTCCCGCATAGGGAATCAAGGACAGCGGAGTCCACCCCGTAACGGTGTGCGGCCCCCAGCGTTTCCATGAGCAGACACATCACACCTTTCTGAAACACGCTACGCAGCAGCTTGATCCTTGCAGCTTGCCCGGGCCCTCCCTCAATAACGGAGATATCCATTCCGAATGGTGCCATCGCGGCGCGAAACAGTCCCGCACCGTCACCGCAGGCGATGATGGGAACCTGATGGCGATAGGACTCTACAGGCCCCATGATCGCTGCGTCTGCAAAGGTCGCCCCCGTAATCTTGATCAGCGCGGCGATGTCCCGTTTGACGTCGGGGGCAGCTGTGTTCGCATCCACGTAGAGATGCTGTTCCCGCAGATAGGGAACCGCCGCTTCTGCGACGACCCGGGCGGCGATTCCAGACACGCATGAGATGATCAAATTGGAACTGGCCGCAAGCGAGGCGTAATCCGGCCTGTACACAGCACCGATCGATTTGATTCGTCTGGCGTATCTCCCGGAAGGGAAATTGCGTGTATGAAAAAAGACTGTACCAAAACCCGACTCCCGAAGTCCTTCGGCCATAGCGGAAGCCGCACTACCGAAGCCGATGAAAGCGCAATGGTTCATGATACTCCTGAGAGCCCGCCCCCCCGGAATGGAAAGGCGGGCCGGTTGGGGAAGGGGCCTTACTTGGTACCGGTGCTACGGATCAGTTCAGCGAAGCGGGCATCCTGTTCCTTGAGGAACTGTCTTGTTTGTTCCGGGTTCAGAGCATGGACGTTGGAACCCTTAGCCTCCATACCCTTGACATATTCTGGGTCCGTCACGGCCTTTTGGAAGGCTTCGTACAGAATGTTGATGATTTCCTTGGGCGTTCCCTTAGGGGCAATGACTGTGCGCGCAGTACTGAGGACGACATCAACGCCCTGCTCCTTCCACGTGGGCACATCGGGCAACATAGGGATGCGCTCTTCTGAACAGAAACCGAGGGGGCGGATCTGTCCGGCACTGAACAGCGCATATCCCTCAAGCGGTGTTCCCATCGCTGCATCAATATGCTTTCCCGCCAGATTAGTCAGACCGTTGGCCGCTCCTCCCTGCTGGGAAAGAACCCGGAACTCGACACCTCCTTCCTGCTCAAGGGCCGTCATCTGAAAACGCGTGATCGAGCCTGGGGTGGACGCCGCAACGGATACCTTGCCGGGGTTCTGCTTCGCGTAGGCAAGGAACTCGCCCAGCGTCTTCCACGGAGCATCCTTATGCACCCAGATACCACCAGGATCGGAGTTGAACATGATCACATGCTCAAAATCGTCCGTACCGACCGGGATGCGTCCCATGGGCTTAAGCGTAGAGATAGTGCTGGTCGTCAGGCCGATGGTGTATCCATCCGGCTTGGCCTTGGCGATGGCCATATATGCCTTGGCACCCGATCCCGCCGGTTGGTTCTGTATAGTAAATGGCTGCTTCAGATATTTTTCGGTATACAGGCACAGGGTACGCCCTGCCTGATCAGAGCCTCCACCGATGTTCCAACCGATGAGAAATTGAATCGAACGCGTGGGATAGGAAACTGCTGCGGACTCGGAGGCCCCTCCCCAGAACAGCAGTGCCACAACAATCAACAACGCTATCTTTCTCATAAGTTCCTCCTTGATGAACAGCACGGTTACGGACAGTAGGGCAAAGACACCATTATCCGGGAAAAGGTTCCTTCAGACCCCCATCACCCCCTTGGGAAAAACAATATTGAGGCAAAACACAAAGATGCCATACATCATCCCCGAAACGAGGAAGGCAACGAGAAGCATGCGCTTGAATGAACGTTCGCCGATGATATACTGCATCACGACGAGAAAGCAGAACATCCAGAGGGCAACCCCGAGGTATTCCAGTAAGAAAATGAAACTAGCCGTACAGAGGGTAATTGCGGTGAACAGGCCGGCGTTCCGCGAAAATCCCCCACCCACCCAAAGGGAAACTGCGGGTTTCCGCATGCCCTGAGCAAAGAGCAATAGGCTGAGGACACACATGGTTCCAGCGATAGCGTTCGGGAAAACCTGCGGACCGATGGCACGTACGGTTTCCATGGAAGTGGCAAACTGCCGCGTCTGCCAGAGGAGGACAAGACTCAGGCAGAAAAAGAACAGGCCGATAACAGTATCGGTGTTTCGCATCACGATCTTCATGTGGAGCTCCCGTTCAAAAATGAGTGCGCTATCCGCGCACGTTGCGCTTCGCAAGCCAAATCCGGATGAACGGAGAAACCAGCAGCA
Source organism: uncultured Bilophila sp. (assembly GCA_959604115.1). Classification (GTDB taxonomy): domain Bacteria; phylum Desulfobacterota; class Desulfovibrionia; order Desulfovibrionales; family Desulfovibrionaceae; genus Bilophila. The sequence continues at coordinate 3,874 of CAUHBW010000148.1, forward strand.
GGAGCGTTAGTCCCAAGATAACGCAGGAGAGCGGAGACTGAACGAAGATGCCGAGATTGCCGTCCGAAAGCTCCATCGCACCACGAAAATTGGATTCGGCGATAGGTCCCAAGATCAGGCCCAGGATCAGCGGGCCGGATGCGACGCCTAAGTTCTTTAGGAAAAAACCGAATATCCCGCTGAGGATCATGATCACCACATCTGTATAGCTACCGTTCATGGAATAGGCCCCTATGACACAGAGCAGACCGATAATGGGCAACAGCACGGTACGCGGAAGGTTCACGACGCGGGGGAAAGTCTTGGCGCTGGCGATGCCGAGCACAAGCATGGCAACGTTGGCCATGAACATGCCGAGAAAAATCATGTACACCATATGGAGATTATTCACATACAGCATGGGACCGGGAGTGATGTTGTGCATGAGCATCGCACCGAGCAGGACGGCAGTCACGGAACTGCCAGGGATGCCGAGTGTCAGTAGCGGAACCATTGCTCCGCCCACAGCGGCGTTATTGGCCGTTTCACAGGAAACGAGGCCCTCGGTGACACCCGTACCGAAGCGTTCCGGGTGCTTGTCGGCTGCCACTGCCCGGTTGTAGGAAATGATCGCAGCGATCGATCCCCCTGCCCCCGGTAAGGCACCGATGAGCGTGCCGATCCATGAAGGATGGAGGCAGTTACGCAAGATGATCTTCATGTCGTTCCCGGTGGGGAACACGCGGCGCACAGCCTGCCGTACGGCCTTGGCCTGCTCCGTTTCCATAGCCTGCGTGAACACCTCACAGAGTCCGAATAGACCTATTACGACGGGAATGTAGTTGATCCCACCGAGCAGATCGTAATTGCCGTAAGAAAAGCGTTCTACCGATACCAGAGGGTCCATGCCCACGGTAGCGAGCATGAGGCCGATACAGGCGGCAATGAAGCCCTTGAGGATGGATTTGGCAACGACCACGACGATAGCCGAGAGTCCGAAGAGTGCGAGGAGCGCATATTCCGCCGGACCGAAGCTCAGGGCGGCCCGCGCGAGCAACGGAGAAATAAAGATGAGCGCCAACACCCCCACAGTCCCCCCAATGAAGGAGGAAACCGTGGCTATGCCTATAGCCCTTCCTCCCTCGCCGCGCTGTGACATGGGATAGCCGTCAAGCGTCGTCATGAGCGAGGCGGGGCAGCCGGGAATGTTCAACAGGATGGCGGCAATGGAACCACCGTAAATGCCGCCCGTGTAGATCCCCAGCAAGAGTAGCATCCCCTCAATGGGGGAAAGGTAATAGGTCACGGGCAGAAGAATGGCAACGCCGAGCGTTGCGCTCAAGCCGGGCAGAGCCCCGATGATAATCCCCACAAACGTCCCGAAAAAAACAAGCCCTATCATCATAGGGTGCAAAACATCCGAAAAGGCGGCTAGTAAGGTCGACATTTCTTTTCTCTCTGTTTGTACTCGGTGAATGCGGATTACTGGATGGAATCTCTGTCTCTCCTATTATTCTTTGGTATAACCAATAGACCAATAAAGCAATTCTGTCAATAACTCCTTTGCCTTTTTCTTCGTCCCATTGTTGGAAACAACTTTCTAGCAACATGGGAATACTTGGGGCCAATTTTAGCCCCACTCTCATACCAAGAAAAGCATTTTTCTCATTTTTATTATTTGTTATAGATTGTTACATGAAGTATAAATTATACGTAGAACCAGCGCGGAGCGACGAACAGGTATAGGAGCTTGATCATCAGGATCATGGAAATCAGCGCAACAGGATAGACCGCAGCGTAGGAAAGGGAGACGCACGGCCTCGCGGAAAGGGAAGACGCGGCGGCAAGCCCCGGCGTGGACGTCATGCCCCCGGCCACGGCCCCGAGCGTAAACAGGAACGGCATGCCGAAGCCATTTCGGGCAAGCAGCCAGCACGCCGACATGGCAACTGTGACGGCCACAGAGGCGGATAGGAGCACCGGCACGCCGTGTACTAGGGCCTCGGTGTCGAGGGAGCCCCCGGTCCGGACGCCCACGCCAGCGAGGAACCCCATGAGTCCCAGCTCCCGGAGGAAAACCAGCGCCGCATGGGGAATCGAGAATGTAATCTTCCCGATCTTTTTCATATGTGCGGCGAAGAGCGCACAGCACAGTACGCCGCCCGCCGTACCGAGCGAGGTCGGAGGCTCGGACAGCGGAAGGGGGATATCCCCGGCGAGATGCCCACATCCGATCACCAGTACGATGGGGACAGGACTCACGGCGGTGCAGGGCAATGTATCCACAGTATCACTGCCCGCCTCATCGAGCACTTCCTCGCGCCGCACATCCACATGCCCGATCCTGCGGATGCTCTGTATGAACAGCACCACGGACACCACGCCTACAGGGTAGGCCAATCCGTAGGCCGTGGTTACCAGCATAGCCTGTTCCGGCAAGAGCCCGTCCAGTGCCGTGGCGAGGGCGGGCGTAGAGGTCAAGGCACCCCCAAAGATGCCTGCGACGCTTGAAGGCTCAAGGCCGAACCACAGCCCGCAGGCCACCGTGGCTATGAAGCCGGAGGCGACCGTGCAAAAGCCGATGATAGCAAGGCGGATACCGCTGCCCCGCAAGGCTGCGAAGAACCCCGGCCCGGCTTCCGTCCCGACCGAATAGATAAACAGCATCAGCCCCAGCGACTGGATCGCTTCCGGCAACTCAGCTCCGCAACTTCCGAGAGCCATGCCTACGAAAAGGATGCCGGAACTTCCGAGCGATAGGTTGCGGAACTTCAGGGTGCCGAGGGCATGTCCGGCGACGATGCATAAGCTGAGGGCTACAATCCACGAATGGAGAAACGACATACTTCCCACCCTCGCGTCAACTGAGCGTCCGCCTTACCGTATCCCCGATCGCCGCCAATGCGTCCACGCAGATGATCCCGCACGCTGCGAGGTAGGCACTCTTTTCCTCGGATGTTTCGGAGCGTCCAGAAACGATGGCCCCCGCGTGCCCCATGCGCCTTCCCTGAGGGGCCGTACGCCCGGCGATGAAGCCGAAAACTGGCTTGCGCGAATGGTCCCGGACGTATTCCGCCGCTTCTTGCTCCGCCGTCCCGCCAATTTCGCCGATCAGTACCACTGCATCGGTATCAGGGTCGGCGTCGAACCGTTTCAGGATATCGGTGAACGTCTGCCCTATGATGGGATCGCCCCCAATGCCAATACAGGTGGATTGCCCGAACCCGTTGCGGGTAAGCTGATCCACGGCCTCATAGGTCAGCGTTCCGCTGCGGGAGACGACTCCAATACGCCCGGGGAGGTGGATGTCGCTCGGCATGATGCCAACCTTGGTCTGGCCGGGGGAAATAAGGCCCGGACAGTTCGGCCCCACCAGCACTGCCCCGCGCTTACGCACAAACGCTGTGGCGCGGATCATGTCGTGCACGGGAATACCCTCGGTGATACAAACGATGACCTCAATACCTGCATCCGCAGCCTCCATAATGGCGTCCGCGGCTCCAGCTGGAGGGACGAAAAGAATTGAGGCATTGGCCCCGGTACGTTTCTGTGCTTCGGCCACGCTATCGAAGACGGGGATGCCATCCATATCCATACCGCCCTTACCGGGCGTTACTCCAGCGACGATGGCCGTCCCGTAGGCCCGCATTCTTTCCGTATGGAACGCTCCTTCCGAACCGGTGATGCCCTGTACAATCAGCCTGGTATGCTTATTGACGAGAATGCTCATGGTACCCCACTCCGGCGATGTGCTTCGCCGCCGCATGAAGGTCTTCCGCCACTGTGAACAAAAGACCTGATTCCTGAAGGATGCGCTGTCCCTCTTCCGCATTGGTCCCCTGGAGGCGCACGATCAGGGGGACAGAGACGCCTGTCTCGCGGGTCGCCATGACCACACCCTCTGCGAGTAAATCGCAACGCAGGATACCTCCAAAGATATTGACGAAGATCGCTTCCACTTTGGGATCGGACAGGATGATCCGGAAACCGGCGGCGATTTTCCCGGCATCGGCGCCTCCACCTACGTCAAGGAAATTAGCGGGTTCACCTCCGGCCTGCTTGATGAGATCCATGGTCGCCATGGCAAGCCCCGCACCATTGACCATGACTCCAATGTTTCCGTTAAGGCGGATATAGTTCAGACCGTGACGCTCAGCCTGCACCTCAAGCGGGTCGCGCTCTTCCGGATCTTCCAGTGCCTTGAGGTCGGGGTGTCGAAACAACGCGTTTTCTTCAAGGTTGAGCTTAGCGTCGAGTGCGAGCAGATTGCCTTCGGTGGTCAGGATAAGCGGATTAATTTCCACCAACGCGGCATCGCAGGACTGGTAAAGCGTGAACAGTTTTTGGAGTATTCCGGCGCAAAAATGCAGGCGTTTTCCTGAAAAACCGAGGAAGGCAGCAAGGCAGCGGGCCTCGTAGGCGCGTAGCCCCCAAAGTGGATCCACGCCAAGCTTAAACAGGTGTCCGGGGGTATTCGCCGCAACCTCTTCAATGTCCATTCCACCGTCTGGACTGACCAAGATGACAGGACGACGCGTAGCTCTGTCCAGCGTTACTGCGACATAATACTCGTGTTCGATGTTCTGTCCCACTTCGATGAGCACGGAAC
>CAUHBW010000149.1 GCA_959604115.1 uncultured Bilophila sp.
AGGTCAAAAGTCTTTGGTGGGAGAGAGGAGGGGGGGAGGGGAGAGGGTCCCTTTCTGAAGAAAGGGGCCCTCTCCCCTCCCCCACATTTCCTACGGAACAATATTCCCAAGCACCGCGCCGAATTGGGCGAGGAGGACGCTGTGGGCCCGCACCATCGAGGTGATGTCGGGCCCGGCTGCCGCACGCTGAACGAAGCGGCCCGAGCGGATTTCGTCGCCGATTTCGTTGACGAGGGTCCAGCCAGCGTCGAGCACGACGTCGCCGCCGGGCGCGCCGTCGAATCGGGCGATGTCCACGGCGATGCGCCATTGCGGCTGCTGCGGCGAACGCATGGGGAAGGCCAGCCCCTTGCGGGGGGCCAGCGAGGCGGAAACGGCGTCGCAGAGCACGCGCGTCACGCCCTCGCCGAAGGGTTCGCTCCAGTGGTTGAACTCCTCCAGCCTGACCTTCACCTGATTGCCATCGCGCACGAAAATCTGCGGCCTGTCCAGATAGCCCGGAATGGTCACGGGGCCGATGGCCACGCGCGGGCCGGAGACGGCCTCATGCCCCGGCGCGGCGGCGTTCTCGGCGGGCGAGGAAAGCATGTAGAAGTCGGGACGCGGGCTGCGGCCGACCGAACAGCCGCCCGCCGCCAGCAGAGACAGCGCCAGCAGGGCCGTCAACAGGGAAAATCGTTTGTTCATAGCGCCCTTTGTCCTTTTGATGAAGAGTAGACCATGCTTACGCGGCACGGCGCGTCGCCGTCGTTCGCATGGAGAGGGGGCCGATGCGCGGCGGGGGAAAGCGTCGGGAAACGTCTTTCCCCCGGACGCTATTGCAGCTTTTCCTTGCCCCGGATCAGGGATTCGGGGTTGCGTTCAAGCGTGTTGGCGAGGACGCGGACGGCGCGCGCGGCTTCGGACACTTCGCGGAGCGCCTGATTCAGTTCGATGACGGTAGTGCTGTTCTTGTTGACCACGCCGCGGGCCGAAGTGACGGTCTGCTCGGCCTGCCTGGCCACGGCGTCGAGGCTCCGGAGCACCTGCACGGCCTGCGCCAGCGTGTCGGAGAGCTGGCGGTCGGCGTTTCGAGCCAGTTTGGCGTAGGGATCGGCGAGGTGGCGGAGGCTTTCCAGCGTCTTGTCCACGCTGGCCCCCACTTCCTGAATCTGGACCAGCAGCTTGTCCACATGGTCGATCATCTGGTCGGCGTTGGCTGTGTCGAGCACGCTCTTGAGGCTGTCCGTGATGTCGAGCACGTTCTTGGTGATCTTCGAGAAGGGCAGGGACGTGAACTGCTGCCAGATGTTGTCGAGCTTGGACGGAATGGTCGGGATTTCGGGCACCCCGTCGTAATCCTTCGCCTTGTCGATGATGTAGGGAAGCTGGGCCTTGGGATAGAAATCCATTTCGATCATGAGCTGGCCGGTGAGCAGGCTCTGGGTGGCGAGCGTCGCGCGCAGGCCGTGGGCGACCAGCTTGTCGAGATATTCCTGCGCGTCGTCATTGCCGGCGCCGTCGTCGATGAAGGTTTCCGCCGACTTGTTCTTGGTCAGTTCGATGAACACGGGGGTCTGGAAGACCATTTTCCCGAGATTGCCCGTAAGCCGGATTTCCGTGACCCGGCCCACCGGGACGCCCCGGAACATGACCGGCGACCCCACGGAAAGGCCGCTGATGGAGCCCTCGAAAAAAAGCACGTAGCGGCTTGAGCTCTGGAACAGTTTGCCGGAACCGAAAACGGCGATGGCGAGCACCAGCAGCGCGAGCGCGCCGACCACGAAGGCGCCGATGAGGGTTTTGTTGGCGGACTTGCTCATGAACGGTATCCTTTGGAGGTCTCGGAACAGGATTCTGTCTTGCCCCGGTTCAGGAAGCGGACGATGTCGGGATGCGCCGGATCGCAGCGCAGGACATGCGGGTCGCCGCCGGTGATCATGGTGTGGGTCGCCGCGTCGAGGAATACGCTGTTGTTTCCGATGGTGAAAATGCTGTCCAGATCATGCGTGACGACCACCACGGTCATGCCCATGTTTTCCTTGAGCTGAAGGATCAGCTCGTCGAGCAGAGCGGCGCTGACGGGGTCGAGGCCGGCCGAGGGCTCGTCGAAAAAGACGATTTCGGGATCAAGGGCGAGGGCGCGGGCCAGCCCGGCGCGCTTGCGCATGCCGCCGCTGATTTCGGAGGGGTAGTAGTCCTCGAATCCGGCGAGGCCGACGAGCGCGAGCTTGAGGGAGGTCTGTTCCCGGATCTCGGCGCGGGAGAGCTTGGTATAACGCTGGAGGGGCAGGGCCACGTTTTCGGCGAGGGTCATGGAACTCCACAGCGCGCCGCTCTGGAAGAGCAGCCCCACGCCGCCGAGCAGCTTTTGCCGTTCGGCCTCGGAACCGGACCAGAAGTCCTCGCCCCGGTAGAGCACCTGTCCCTTGGCGGGCGGCAGCAGACCCACGAGGACGCGCAGGAGCGAGCTTTTGCCGCAGCCGCTCGGGCCCATGATGATGAACACGTCCTGCCGGTTGATCGTGAAGTTGAGGTTCCCCTGCACGACGTAGCTGCCGTAGCCGACCGTGAGGTTCCGCGCCTCGATGATGGGTGTGGCGGTATTCATACGTTGAGGATGTTGCAGAGGATGGTGAGGACCGCCGTGGACAGCACGATGCCCACGATGGAAAAGACCACGGCCGAGGTGGTGGCCTTGCCGACGGCTTCGGCGTTGCGTCCGCAGCGCAGGCCCTGATAGCAGCCGGTGATGGCGATGAGCAGCCCGTAGACCGCGCCGTGGACCATGCCCACCCAGAGGTTGTTCAGGCTGAAGCCCTTCTGGGTGAAGGTATAGTATTCCATCGGATCGAGGCCGAGCACGCCGACGCCCACGGCGAACCCGCCCATGATGCCCATGAAGTCCGAATAGAGCACGAGCAGCGGGGTCATGGCGGTGAGGGCGAGAAGGCGGGGCATGACGAGATAGTCGGAAGGGGCCACGCCGAGCGTGGTCAGAGCGTCGATTTCCTCGTTGACCTGCATGGTGCCGATGACGGCGGCGTAGGACGCGCCCGTGCGCCCGGCGAGAATGATGCCGGTCATGATCGCGCCCATGATGCGGGTCATGCCCACGGCCACGAGGCTGGAAACGTAGATTTCCGCGCCGAACATGCTGAGCTGGATGACGCCCACGAAGGCGAGGATCAGGCCCACAAGCAGGCTGATCAGCGAGACGATGGGCAGGGCTTCGATGCCGGTTTCCTGCACGGCGAGCCAGACGTTGGAGGCGGTGCAGGAGGAGCGGCCCCGGAACAGCCTGCCGCAGCTGAGGATCAGCTCGCCCAGAAATTCGAGGACGTCGCGGAAGGTTTTGGGAAAGGCCAGTGCGGCGGAGCCGACGCGTTCGAAAAAGGACGCCTCGTGCTTTTTGCGCTGCGCCGCCGTGTTCGGCGGCACCGCGAGGGCCAGGCCGGTGAGGTTGCGGACGCCTTCGGGCAGGCCGGAGTCGTCGAGTTCGACGCCGCGCTCCTTCGCCAGCGTGACGAGCCGGGTGGTGACCACGAGCACGCCGCTGTCCCAGCCGCCGAAGTCCTCGGCGTCGAGTTCGACCTTGCTTACGCTCTTGGCGTCGATGGCCTGTTCCGCCTTGCGCAACGCCTCGTCGCGCGCGGCGAGGAAGCCGGGACCGAGGCGGTCCCGCTTCCAGTCGCCGCTGAAAACGACGCGCAGGACGCCGTCTCCGCTTTCGGCGCGGAGCGCGCCGGGGGAGGGCGTCCCGTCGGATTGTCTGGCTTCCGGCGTCATCGTCAGGCGGGCTTGCGGCTGACGGAAACCTTGGCGGGACGCAACAGGCGGTCCTTCAGACGATAGCCGCGCTGATGCAGCGTGCTGACGAGGCCGGGGTCCATGTCGTCCCGGTCTTCGTAGGACACGGCCTCGTGGACGTCGGGATCGAAGGGTTCGCCCACTTCCCCGGCGACGTCGAAACCGTGGTTTTTCAGCGCGTCGAGCAGGAGCTTCCGGGTCATGGTCACGCCGGTGAGCAGGCTCTGACAGGCCGCGTCGTTGCCGCCGTACTGGATGGCGAGGTCAAGGCTGTCCAGCGCGGGGAGCAGATCCTTGAGCACGGGCTCGCTGGCGTAGCGCAGGCATTCGTCATGATCGCGCTGGAGCCGTTTCTTGAAATTCTCCATTTCCGCGAGCGCGCGGAGGCGGGCTTCGTCGGCTTCCGACTTCACCGTACAGGAGGGGCAGACCTCCTCGCGGCACTGTTCCTCAAGCGTTTTTTCCGGGGTCTGCGCCGCGTCCGCGGCGGCTTCCCCGTCGAAGCCGTCCTGTTCCATTTCGGTCCGGGAATCACGTGTATCGGTCATGAGAACTCCTTACAGGCAGATTGGGCGGAAACGCCGCCTCGCGCTCCCGCCACACATCTATATAGGACGAAAGCGGGATTCGGCAACTCTTACCTTGCCGAAACCAGCCAGCAGCGCACGTCCCGCGCGCCGTCCCGTCCGGCGACGGCGGTTACGGGCGGATCGTTCAGGCAGCGTTCGTGCGCCTCCGGGCAGCGGGGGCGAAACGGACAGCCTTGCGGCAGGTCGCCCGGCGAGGGGACCGTGCCGGGAATGGCGTCCAGCGGGGCCGAAGGCGGGGTGTCCAATGTGGGGGCGGAACGGATGAGCCCCCGCGTGTAGGGGTGGAGCGGTTCCGCGAACAGGTCGCGCACCGGCGCGCGTTCCACGATGCGTCCGGCGTACATGACGCCCACCTCGTCCGCCATTTCCGCCACCACTCCGAGATCGTGGGTGATGAGCAGAAGCCCCATCCCGCGTTGGCGGGCGAGGCCGCCGAGCAGGGCGAGGATTTGTCCCTGAATGGTGACGTCGAGGGCGGTGGTGGGTTCGTCCGCGAGGAGGAGGCGGGGCTTGCAGGCCAGTGCCATCGCGATCATCACGCGCTGGCGCATGCCGCCGGAAAGCTGGTGCGGGTAATCGCGTATCCGCATTTCGGGCGCGGGAATGCCCACCTGCCGGAACAGCTCCACGGCTTCGGCGAGCGCGGCCCTCTTCGAGAGCCGCCTGTGCCGGATGAGGGGTTCCGCGACCTGTTCGCCCACCCGGATGACCGGGTTCAGGGAGGTCATGGGTTCCTGGAAGATCATGCCGATGTCGCGGCCCCGCACGCGTTCCATCGCGGGCTCGGAAAGCTCCGCGAGATCGCGGCCTTCAAGAAGGATGCGTCCGGCGGCGAGGCGTCCCGGCTCGGGAATGAGCCGGAGCAGGGAGAGGGCGGTCATGCTCTTGCCGCATCCCGACTCGCCCACGAGGCAGAGGGTCGCGCCCGCGCGCAGGGTGAACGAGACGTCGCGCACCACGTCGAAGGCCCGTCCGCAGGTTTCGAAGCGGACCGTGACGCCCTCGGCCCGCAGGAGGGGGGCGTCGGCTTCGGAAAGGGGGGAAGATGCGTTTGCGGAAAGGGACATGGGGGCTCCAAAAGAAAGTTCCGAATAAAAAAAGTATAGACTATATACGGGTTAAGGGCAAGGAAACCCGGCCTCGGCCCAAAATCTTCTCACGCCGCAATTGACATTTATTTTCAAAAATCTATAGAAAGGACAGATCACATTCGTGTCTTATTTTGTTGGGAGGGCACATGGTTGTGGAAACCGTCGTCTCGGGAAACGCCTTTCCGTGGGATTCCCTGCTCGTCGTGCTGCTTATCGTCGGTGCGGCGTGGTATGTCGGCCGCCGGATCAACGCCATGAAACGCCCGGTGTGCGACGGCGGCTGCGCCGGATGCCACGGGGCCCGGAGGGGCCGCGGATGTGCCTTCCAGAATGGTTCGGGCAACCGCCGGATCGTTCGCTAACGCCTTTCAGGACACCTGCTCGGGGGGAGTGCCATGTTTGGATTTTGCCATAGAAAACGCGGAGAGGTATCCCGCGATGAGCATACGTGCCCGCAGGACGGATGCTGCGGCGGGGACGGCTGTCCGCTTTCCCGCGAGATGCGGGAGGCGGGGCTCATGTCCCTGCGCCGCATGAAGGAAGGGCAGAAGGCCCGCATCGCCCACGTTCAGGCTAGCGGCGAACTCGGACGGCGCATCCGTGACATGGGGCTGATCCCCGGCGCGGAGGTCGAAGTGGTGGGCCGCGCGCCTCTGCGCGATCCCGTGGCATTGCGCCTGCCGGGCTTTACCCTGAGCCTTCGGAACAACGAGGCCGACTACATCGTGGTCGAGCCGCTGGAATCGAACTGAAGGCCGTCATGGATCAGCTTACCATCGCCCTTGCGGGCAACCCGAACTCGGGCAAGACCACGGCCTTCAATTCGCTGACCGGTTCGCATCAACATGTTGGGAACTACCCCGGCATCACCGTGGAAAAGAAGGAAGGCTTCATCCGGATGCCTTCCGGGCAGGCCGTGCGGGTCATCGACCTGCCCGGCACCTATTCGCTGACGGCCTACACGCAGGAAGAGACGGTCGCCCGGCATGTGCTGGCGCAGGAGCGGCCCGACGTGGTCATCGACGTGCTGAACGCGGGCGCGCTGGAGCGCAACCTTTACCTGAGCATTCAGCTTCTCGAACTCGGCGTGCCCTTGGTGCTGGCCCTGAACATGATGGACGAGGCCGCCAAGCAGGGCATGACCATCGATCTTGATCGCCTTTCGCAGCGTCTGGGCTTTCCGGTCATGGCGACCGTGGCCCGCACCGGCGAGGGGCTTCCCGAACTGCTCAAGGCCACCGAAGCCTACATTGAAACGCGGCGCGGCGAGCCGTGGAAGCCGCTGCACATTTCCTACGGCCCGGACCTCGATCCGGTCCTGCGGGACATGGAAGCCGCCATCGGGGAGGCCGGATTTCTGGCTTCGGAATACCCCGCCCGCTGGGTCGCGCTCAAGCTGCTGGAAATGGACGAGGAAATCCTCGCCCGTACCCGCGCCGAGGCTCCGAAGCTCGCCGCCGATCTCGAACGGCAGGTGGACGAGGTGACGCGGCACATGCGGGATACGCTGAATACGTGGCCGGAAGCCGTCATCGCGGACTATCGGTACGGGTTCATTTCCTCGCTGCTCCGGGACGGCGTGCTGGTCCGCAAGCAGGACATGCACGCGCGCATCCAGCTTTCGGACCGAATGGACAAGGTGCTGACGCATCCGTTCATGGGGCCGGTGATCATGCTTGGGGTGCTCTACCTTCTGTATACCGTCACCTTCAAGATCGGGGAAATCCCGATGGGCTGGGTGGAGGCGGGCTTCGGCCTGCTGCGCGAAGGCGCGGACGCGGTGTTGCCGGACGGGCAGCTCAAGTCGCTGGTGCTTTCCGGCATCATCGACGGCGTGGGCGGCGTCATGAGTTTCGTGCCGCTGATCATGCTGATCTTCCTCCAGATTTCGTTCCTTGAGGATACCGGGTACATGGCGCGCATGGCCTACATGCTGGACCGCATTTTCCGTATTTTCGGGCTGCACGGGTGTTCGGTGATGCCGTTCATCGTGGGCGGCGGGATTGCGGGGGGGTGCGCGGTTCCCGGCGTGCTGGCGGCCCGCACGCTGCGGAGCCCGCGCGAGAAGATGGCGACGCTGCTCACGGTGCCGTTCATGGCCTGCGGGGCCAAGCTGCCGGTGTTCATCCTTTTTTCCGGCGTCTTTTTCCCCGGCCACGAGGCGGCGGTGATGTTCGGCCTGACGCTGACGGGCTGGATTGTGGCCCTGCTGACGGCCCGTTTGCTGCGTTCGACGATCATCCGTGGTCCGTCCACGCCGTTCGTGATGGAGCTTCCGCCCTACCGTCTGCCCACGCCGCTCGGGCTGGGCATCCACACGGGCGAGCGCACGCTGGAGTATTTGAAGAAGGCGGGCACGGTCATTCTCGCCATTTCGATCATTTTGTGGGCGGCGATGGCCTATCCCGAGCTGCCCTTGGACACGCGGGCACATTTCGCGGGTCGCCAGCAGACCATCGAGGCGAATCTTGAGGCGGCGGCTCCGGGGAGTTCCGAGGCGGTCGCGCTTGAGGAGCGGTTGGCGGCGTTGCACGGCGAGCGTGCGGAGCGTGCGCTTCAGCATTCGTTTGCGGGGCGTTTGGGCATGGCGCTTGAGCCGTTGACGGAGCCCGCCGGGTTTGACTGGCGCACGGACATTGCGCTTGTGGGCGGTTTCGCGGCGAAGGAAGTGATCGTCGCCACGCTCGGCACGGCCTATTCGCTGGGGGACGTCGATCCCGACGATCCCACGCCGCTCGCGCAGCAGATCCGCAACGACGGTCGCTGGACGCCCGCTACGGCGTTGGCGTTGCTGGTTTTCGTTCTTTTGTATGCGCCCTGTCTCGTGACCGTCGCCGCCATCCGGCAGGAGACGGGGTCGTGGGGCTGGCCCGTGTTCAGCATGGTGTTCAACACCGTGGTCGCCTTTGCCGCCGCCGTCGCCGTGCGGCATGTGGCCGGGTTGTTCCTGTAGAAAAAGATTGGGGAGGGGAAGGGGAAACTTTCTGA
>CAUHBW010000150.1 GCA_959604115.1 uncultured Bilophila sp.
GGGGAGGGGAAACTTTCTTCAGAAAGTTTCCCCTCCCCCTCCAATTTCTAAAACATTCCAATCCCGTCCAGAGCCTTGCGGGCGAGCTCGCGGCAGCCGGAGTCCTCGTCGAGAAGACCGGCCTGAAGCGGCCCGCGCGCCTTGGGGGCGAGATCGGGACGAGCCGAGGCGAGACGTTCCACGGCCCGGAAACAGGAACGCCGCAGCACGGCGTTGTCGCAGAAGTTGTCTTCCTTGCCCGTGTTGGTGATGTAGGAAAACAGAATGGCGTGGAACTCGTCCCCGAGGCGGCGGCTCTGGGCCAGCACCTCGGCGAAGGCTTCGGGAATGCCCCAGCCGATGTTCCCGGACTCCTCGTTCATGTGCCACATCAGGCGTCGGATCACGTTGCGGGCGTCCTCAATGTGCTCGTCGGCCAGCCGCGATACCGCCCTGCCGAGCGCGGAGGCGGCGCGGTCGGTCGCCTCGCCGCCGAGCGGCAGGCAGGCGAACAGCGGACCCACCAGCTCGCGGGCGGGAACGTCGTCCAGTTCACGGGCGAAATCGGCCCAGTCCGGGGATTGCAGCCGGGTGCGTATCGTCGTCTTCAAAGTGCGGAAACGTGGCGGCATGGGTGCCTCCTCATCGGTTTTGGCGGAGCATGCGCCCGAAGGCCGGGCGCGGCAACGCGGGAACCTCCGCAGTTCTCCGCGCCTTCCCGCATCTCGCGGTTGCATTTCTTTCTCTGAAGGAATAAATCGTTCAGGCCGTTCGGCAAGTTCCTCAAACGTTTCGGCGTCGTGTCCGTCCCTTTCCGGGCTTGACTCTCCGAAGCTGAAAAGGTATACCCCACTGATCTACGTTCTCAAGGAGAGTTTCCATGAAAAGAACTTACCAGCCCAGCAAAGTCAAAAGAGCGCGGACCCACGGTTTCCGCGAACGCATGAGCACCGCCAGCGGCCGCGCCATCATCCGCCGCCGCCGCGCCAAGGGGCGTAAACAATTAGCTGTTTAACCCGGCCCCGTCGGCATAGACTGCTCCGGCGACCCGACTTCACGCTCTGTTATGATGAGGGTCGCCGTTTTTTTTCCAAGCACTTCGTGGTGTTTGTACGCTTTCGTGCGCCCGACGAACCGTGGCGCGTCGGGATGGCCGTCACCAAGAAGATCGGAACGGCAGTTATGCGGAATCGCGTCAAGAGGGTGCTCCGGGAATGTTTCCGGCTGCATCAGGCCCTTTTGCCTCCAGCTCTGGATCTCGTGATCGTGCCCAAGCGTCACCTCAAACCCGAACAGCTCGATCTTGCTGTCGCAACCCGCGAATTTCTTCCTCTGATCAAAGAAATTTGCGGGCATGTCGCCTTGCGCCGCGAGCAGGACGCCTGCCCCCCCGTCTCACGCGACGGGAACGGCGGGCCCGAAACGTCGTCCGGAGTCGAGGCGTGAACCGCCCCCTTCTGCGCCGTCTGGCGGTCCTGCCCATCCGTCTCTATCAGTGGACGCTTTCCCCCGTGCTCCCTCCCTCCTGCCGTTATTATCCCACCTGTTCGGCCTATGCCATCCAGGCAGTGCTGACCCACGGCATCTTCAGGGGCAGCTGGCTTGCCCTGCGGCGCATCCTTCGTTGTCACCCCTGGTCTGCGGGAGGCTATGATCCCGTACCTCCCCCACGTTCTTCCTCTTTCAGCCATCAGGAGCAACCGGATCATCATGGACGATAAACGTACTTTCCTGGCCATCGCCCTGGCCATCGCCGTTCTTCTGGCGTGGACCCCGCTGGCCGAGCACATGGGCTGGATCCAGCCCCAGCAGCCCCCCGTCGCCACGCAGGAAGCCGCGACCGCTCCGGCCGCGACCACCGCGACGCCCACTTCCCCGGCCGCGACGACCGCCGCCCTGCCCGTGTTCACGCCCTCGGCGGGCACCGAAGTCAAGGTGGAAACCCCGCTGTACTCCGCCGTGCTCTATTCCGGCGGCGGCATCCTCCGCTCCTTCACGCTGAAGCAGTACGACGAAACCATCAATCCCGACTCCCCCAAGGTCAACCTCGTCTCCCCCGACGCGGCCCTGACCGCCCCGCTCGGCCTGACCGTCAACGGCCAGCCCTCATGGAGCACCGGGCAGTGGTCCTTCTCCGGTTCCGACCTGAACCTCAAGGCCGGGGAACAGGGCAGCCTGACCTTCACCGGCATGGTGGACGGCGTGCGCGTCACCCGCGTCATTTCCTTCAACGCCGACAACTACCTGATGAGCGAAAACATTCTGGTGGCCTCCGGCGATCAGGCTCCCCGCTCGGTCCGCCTCGGCTTCGTGGTCGCCGCCCAGCCCTTCAGCAACGGCAAGTACGACCCCACCCGCCTCGCGTGGGACGCCAACCAGAGCTTCAAGGAAGAAACCAGCGAGAGCACGCTGACCGAAACCGGCATCATCGAACAGGGCACCTTCGACTGGGCCGGCGTCATGAGCAACTACTTCATGAACGTCACCGCTCCCGCCGATCCCAACAACCTGACCCTCAAGGGCCGCGTGCAGGGCGGCGTATGGCGTCTCGCCCTCGAACGCCCCGACCTGCTTACGCCCTCCAACGGCGGCGAAGTGCCCGTGGCCGTAAACTGGTGGTTCGGTCCCAAGGACCGCACGATGCTCGCCGCGGCTCCCGACCATCTGTCCGACGCCGTCAACTTCGGGATGTTCTCGATCATTTCCCGTCCCCTGCTGACCATCCTCGCCTTCTTCCACTCCTTCGTGGGCAACTGGGGCGTCGCCATCCTGATGCTGACCTTCTGTATCCGCGTCGTCTTCTGGCCGCTCTCCCAGAAGAGCTTCAAGTCCATGGAGCAGATGAAGAAGCTCCAGCCCATGATGAAGAAGCTCCGCGAAAAGTACAAGGACGACAAGGAAGCCCTCAACAAGGAAATGATGCAGCTCTACAAGACCTACAAGGTCAATCCCGCCGGAGGCTGCCTTCCCATCGTCGTGCAGATCCCGGTGTTCATCGGCCTGTATCAGGCGCTCCTGAACTCCATCGAGCTGCGCCACGCCTCGTTCATCTCGCATCTGCCGTTCACGAACATCACGTGGCTGGCCGACCTCTCGGCGGCGGACCCGTTCTACATCACGCCGCTGCTCATGGGCGCGTCCATGTTCCTCCAGCAGCGCATCACGCCCGCCGCCGGCGATCCCACCCAGCAGAAGGTCATGATGTTCATGCCGGTCATCTTCACCGTCATGTTCATCAATTTCCCCGCCGGTCTGGTGATTTACTGCCTGTGCAACAACATCCTGTCCATCGGACAGCAGTGGTGGATGCTGCGTAAGGCATAACGGTTTGCGCTAGAGAGGTTCTCATGGATGATTTCAAAGAATTTCAAGGCAAAAGCCTTGACGAAGCTATCCGCGCCGCCTGCTCGTACTTTGACGCGACGCGTGAAAAGCTGGAAATCGACATCATACAGGACGCCAAAAACGGCATCTTCGGTCTGGTCGGGGCGCGCAAGGCCATCGTCCGCGCCCGCCGCGCCCAGCTCAAGTCCCGGGTAGGGGCCATTCTGGGCCGCGACGTCCAGCCCGCCGCCCGTCCCAAGGCCGAGGAGGCTCCGCGTACGCCCAAGCCGCGCACGCAGGCGCCCCGTCCGCCGCGCGAGCCCAAGCCGCCGCGGCCCGAGGACGATTCCATCGGCAACCGCGTCGAACCGGAAGCAGGCATCGACGACGCCATCGGCAACCGCATCGAACCGGAAGCGGGCATCGACGACGCCATCGGCAACCGCATTGAGCCGGAAGTGGAGCTTGACGACGCCACCGGCAACCGCATCGTGGAGCCGCGCGCGCCGCGCAAGCCCCGCCGCAACGACGGCCCCCGCATTCCCTACGAAGGGAACGAGGAGGCCTTCCGTCCGCGCCGCCCCCGGCCCGAGCGATCGGAACGTCCCGAACGCTCGGAGCGTCCCGATCGCCGCACCCCCGGCAATCAGGATCGCCCGCGCAACGACCGTCCCCGCTCCTTCCCCCGGTCCGAACGCCGTCCCGAGGAAGGGGCTCCCGAAACGCAGGACGTCCTGCGGGACGCTTCGCTGGAATTCGAACAGGACGAGGCCCTTGCCGAGGGCCTGCCGTCCAAGCCGTTCAGCGAGCTGGATCAGGAAAAGCTGACCGCCGCCGCCCATGAGGTGGCCTCCACCATCGTCGGCTCCATCCTCGGGGATACGCCCGTGGAGGTGAAGATTCTGGAAAACCGCGTGGACATCCACGTGGACTGCGGCGACGACTCGGGCCTGCTCATCGGACGCGAAGGGCAGACGCTCGCGGCGCTTCAGTACCTGACCTCGCGCATCGTCAGCCGCCGCATGGAAGCGCCGGTGCGCGTGCAGTTCGACGTGGGCGACTACCGCGAACGGCAGGACGACCGCCTCCGCGAGCTGGCTCTCGCGCTGGCCGAACGCGTCCGCGCCACAGGCCGCCCCTGCTCCACCCGGCCCATGAGTTCCTACCACCGCCGCCTCGTGCACATGGCGTTGCAGGACTCTCCGGACGTGCAGACCCGCAGTTCCGGCGAGGGCCCTCTCAAGCGCGTGATCATCCAGCGCCGCCGCCCGGAACGGCACTAACGATATTGGGGAGGGGAGGAGGAACCTTTCTGAAGAAAGGCTTCCTCCTCCCCTCCCCAAACCCCACCCCTGCTCCTCCAAAGACTTCCGTAATGGGGACGAGGGTGAAAAGGCGGCTTCGGCGAAGTCGCTTTTTTTGTGTACTCCCGCAGGGAACGCGCCGTCCCTTCGCCCAAAGCCCGGCGAAAGGCTGTTCCTTCCAGCGGGCGATTTTTGTCCGAGAAACCTGTGGTCCGTCATTCCCGAACGAAGACGGCCCGCCATCCGCACTCAAAAGTCTGAAGAGAAAGAGGAGAGGGCGGGGGAGGGAAAGGGAAACATTCTGAAGAGCGTTTCCCTTTCCCTCCCCCGCATGCGCTCTCCATCAGGAGCCTCTATGACCACCGATACGATAGCGGCGATAGCGACGGCCCCCGGAGCGGGCGGCGTGGGCATCGTCCGGGTCAGCGGCCCGGAAGCCCTGCCCATTCTGGAAAAGCTGTTCCGGCCCGCCGGAAAGGGAAACGGATTCAGGCCGTGGACCCTGCGGCGCGGGCGCGTTCTGGACACGGAAGGCAGCGTGCTCGACGACGCGCTGGCGGTGCACATGCCCGGCCCCAAGACCTTCACCGGCGAAGACGTGGCGGAATTCCAGTGCCACGGCGGACCGGTCCTGCTGGCCTCGGTGCTGGAGGCGTGCCTCGCCTGCGGGGCGCGGCTGGCCGAACGCGGGGAATTCACCCGCCGGGCCTTCCTCAACGGCAGAATGGATCTGACGCAGGCCGAAGCCGTGGCGGAAATGATCGCGGCTCCGTCCAGAGAGGGCGCGCGCCTCGCCGCCGCCAAGCTGGACGGCGTGCTCGGGCAGCGCATCGCCGACCTCCGGGAACGGCTGGAACACCTGCGCGCCCAGATTTGCCTTGCCGTGGACTTCCCCGAGGAAGAGGTGGACTGTCTGCCTCAGGAAGGCTTTCTGAACGCCATTGCGGAGGTCGGTTCCGCCGTCTCCTCCTTGCTGGCGGGCTTCGAGCGGACGCGCTGCTGGCGCGAGGGCGTGACCGTGGCCCTCGCCGGTCCTGTCAACGCGGGCAAGTCGAGCCTCATGAACGCCTTTCTGGGACGCCAGCGGGCCGTGGTCACGGAATATCCCGGCACCACCCGCGACTTTCTGGAGGAGCCGGTCCGGCTGGCGGGCCTCCCCGCCCGGCTGGTGGACACGGCGGGCCTGCGCGAGACGGACAACCCCGCCGAGGCGCAGGGCATCGAACTGGGCCGCTCGATGATCGCCTCCGCCGATGTGGTGCTGCTCATGGTGGACGGCACGGAAGGCTCTACGGAAACGACGTGGCGCCTGCTCTCCGAACTCGGGCCCGGGCGCACTCTGCTGGTCTGGAACAAAAGCGATCTTGCCACCCCTCCCCTGCGCTGGTATGTATCGGAGACGGGCGAAGAACCCGCCGGTCACGCCGTCGTTTCGGCCCGCAGGGGCGAAGGACTGGAGGCGCTGGCCGAAGCCGTCCGGGCGCTGGCGCTGTCCCGCAGTCAGGGACGGGAGCCCGAGCCGGGCGAAGCCGTGCCCAACCTCCGGCAGGCGCAAAGCCTGTCCGCCGTGCGCGCCGAACTCGACGCGCTGGCGGAGGACGTACGGGCGGGCATTCCGTACGATCTGTGCGCCGTCCGGCTGGAAGGCGCGGCCTCCGCGCTGGCGGAAATCACCGGACTGGACACCCCCGACGAAGTCCTCAACCGTATTTTTGAATCTTTCTGTATTGGCAAATAACATGAACGCATCCCCCGACGCCGTACCCCAACTTTCCAAGGAAGCCATCAACGAGCTGCCCATGCTGGCCTATGAAGGGGAGGTGCTGCTTGTTCAGACCGAGGGCGAACTGTCCCGCGCCCTGAACTGCCTCAAGGGAGAGCCGGTCCTCGGGTTCGATACCGAATCCCGTCCGTCCTTCAAGAAAGGCAAGGTCTACCCCACGTCGCTGGTGCAGCTCGCGGGTTCGGAACTCGTGGTGCTGATCCGTCTGAATCTCGTGGGTTTCACCGCGCCGCTGGCGGCTCTCCTCGCCGATCCCGGCGTCGTCAAGGCCGGGGTCGCCATCCGCGACGACATGCGTTCCCTCCAGAAGCTGCACGACTTCACGCCCGCCGGGCTGGCCGATCTCGCCGACATGGCCAAAAAGCGCGGCATCAAGGCGCAGGGTTTGCGTACCCTCGCCGCCCATCTCATGGGAGGCCGCATCAGCAAGGCCGCGCAATGTTCTAACTGGGCGAAGAAGACCCTCACCCCCCAACAGATACGCTACGCCGCCACCGACGCGTGGATCGGACGCGAGCTGTATTTGCACATGGTTGACGATTAGGAAATCGGGGGAGGGGAGAGGGAACCTTTCTGAAGGAAGATTCCCTCTCCCCCCCCCCGGCCCCCTTCCTCTCCCTCCCAAGACGTTCGACCTTATCGAATCCCTGTTCGCGGCGTTCCCCGTGGGCGAAGGGGGAGGCTGTTTCAAATGTATGGCAAGGATTGAAAAGGGGAATGACTTTCGCACAGCCTCGTATTCTTATTGCCTTTTTCATACAATCCAACTATCGAAAGGCCGAATGCGGCGCACGAGCGGGCCGCGAACAAGGATTCTCTTCACCCACAGGCACATCCTCATGACACCCTGCCCTCCCTTTCGCATCGTCCCGTGGGACACCGATTTTCTGGACGCCCTGAAAAATGGGGTGATGAAGGCCACGCGCGGCCAGCCCGGCAACGCGGTGGTCGTGTTCATGCACGACCGTCCCCGGCGTTACCTGCGGGAACGCTTCCGCAACGCGCCGGACGTGCCCAAGCCCTGCCTCATCCCACGCATGTTCACGGAGCGGGAACTCATGGCGGCGTTCCGACAGGAACATCAGCGGACCCTCCGCCGCGAGGCCGGACGGCTGGATCAGGTGGCCCTGCTCTCCCGCTGCGTCCGCGAACTGGCCGAACCGGGCACCGACCTGTGCGTGCAGCTCTCCAAGACCGACGACGCGGGCTTCTTCCCGTGGGGCGTGCGGCTGGCGGATCTGCTGGAGGAATGCTTCACGCAGGGACTTACCCCCGAGGACATGCTGTACACCGAGAGCGAAGTCGCGCCCTTCGGCGCGGCCCTGCTCGGCTCGCTCGGCAAAATCTTCCGACGCTACCGCGACGCGCTGATCGAGGCCGACCTCACCACGCCCGGCTTCGACGCCTTCATGGTTTCCAGCCTGCTCGAACAGGCGCAGCGGGGGGACGAACTCCCGCCCCTGCCCGGCTTCCTCGCCGGACGCGCCATCCTGCTGGCGGGCTTCGGCATGCTCACCGGCACGGAAAACGCGCTGTTCCATTTCCTCTGGCGGCACGGCGCGCAGGTGTTCCTGCACGTGGACCCGGCCCTTGCCGGAGACGGGCAGCCGCACTGGGCCTGCACCGAACAGGCAACATGGATCGCCGACTGGAAAGCCGACACCGTGCTGGCCTGCAAGCCTTCGGGCAAGAAACCCAAAATCCACTATTTCGCCGGATACGATCTGCACTCGCAGCTCGACGCCCTGCGCCGTGACCTCATCGAACTCGAACGCAAGGACCAGCTCGCCGCCGCGCTCAAGGCCAGAAGCAACGCGCGGCAGCTTTCCCTCTTCCCCGCGCCGGGCCAGTCCTCTTCCAACCTCTCCCACCCCCTCCCCCAGCCATTTCCAACCGCCGCAACGCCGCGGCAAACGTCCATCCTTCCCTCATCCTCCGCCACGGAGAAACCCGACGCCGAGGATTCGATAAGTGCAAAAGTCTTGGGAAGGAGTGGGAAGGGGATCCGGGGGAAGGGAGAGGGGAGCCCGTCTCCCGAAGGGGTCCCTCTCCCATCCCCCC
>CAUHBW010000151.1 GCA_959604115.1 uncultured Bilophila sp.
TCTCCCCTCCCCCGCTTTCATACCCAAAGGATCGCCATGTCTGAACTTTCCCGAGCCGACTGGGTCCGCGAAGCGACCCGGACCCTGACCGACGCCGCCGTGGACTCGCCCCGCCTGTCCGCCGAACTCATCCTCCAGCACGTCTGCGGCATCAGCCGGGTGGAACTCGCCACCCGCCCGGAAAACCCGCTCGCCGACGACCAGCTTTCCCGCATGACCGGCCTGCTCCGCCGCCGCGCCGAGGGCGAACCCGTCGCCTATCTGCTTGGGCAGCGCGAGTTCTACGGCAGGGACTTCCGGGTCACCCCCGCCACGCTCATCCCCCGCCCCGAAACCGAACACCTCGTCGAACAGGCGTTGAAGGGTTGCGGAGAGCGCGTCCGATTCGCCGATCTGGGCACGGGCAGCGGGTGCATCGCCGTAACTCTGTGCGCCGAACGCCCCGAGTGGCAAGGCCTCATGGTCGATCTTTCCTCCCGCGCGTTGGCCGTGGCCTGTCAGAACGCCGTGCGCCATGACGTTCGGCAGCGGGTCCAGCCCGTCCGCGCCGACTTCACCCGTCCGCTGCTCCGTCCAGCATCCCTCGATCTGCTGGTCAGCAATCCCCCCTATGTCGGAAAGACCGAGTACGAGGGGCTTTCCGTCGAGGTCCGCGACTTCGAGCCGGTCACGGCGCTGGTGCCGGGCTTCGTGGATTCCGACAGAGTGCCCAACCACGAACACGACCACGAGGGGCACCACGTCCACGCCGCTCCCGCGCCCACGGACCGGCCGGAAGGCCTCGAACACCTCATCGCGGTGGCGCGCGAAGCCTTCGTCGCGCTCAAGCCGGGCGGACTGCTGCTGATGGAGCACGGCTACAGGCAGGGAGAAGCCCTCAAGGTGTGTCTTGAAAGCCACAGTTGGGAAAACGTCTTGATCCACAAGGATTTGGCTGGACTTGATCGGCTGATCAGCGCCCGCAGACCTGCGGCCTGAACCCCACAGTGTTGCACAAAACACACGATGGCTTTTTTGACACAGAAGCCCGTTTTCTCTCTGAAAATAAGGAGATACGCCGAAGAAAGGAGTTGGATCGTTTTTTGCTATATGGAACATGGAGGGATTCCATGAACCAGACTACCATTCAACGCGTCGTTACTTGCTCCGGTATTGGCCTGCACAGCGGCAACAAGGTGTATCTCGCCCTGCGTCCCGCTCCGGCCAACACAGGCATCATCTTCGACATCCATACACCGGATGGCATCCGTCGCGTGAGTCCCGCTCCCAAAGCCGTCATGACCACGGCGCTGGCAACCACCCTCGGCGCGTCCGGGGCCACCGTTTCCACGGTGGAACACCTGCTGGCTTCCGTGCTCGGCCTCGGCATCGATAATCTGATCGTCAGTGTCGAAGGCGGCGAAATCCCGATTATGGACGGTTCCGCCTCCGCCTTCATCGCCCTGTTCGCCGAAGCCGGCGTCCGCGAACTTCCCGCGCCCCGCAAGGTGATGCGCATCAGCCGCCCTCTGGAAACGCGCGACGGCAACAAGTATATCCGGGCCCTGCCCTACGCCGGGTTCCGCGTGGACTACACCATCGACTTCCCCCATCCGGTCATCGGACGCCAGCACTTCAGCATGGAGGTCACCCCGGAAACCTTCGCCCGCGTCGCCAACGCCCGCACCTTCGGCTTCTTCAAGGATGTCGAATACCTGCATAGCCACGGCCTCGCCCGCGGCGGCTCGCTCGAAAGCGTGATCGTGCTGGACGACAACGGCGTCATGAATCCGGAAGGCCTTCGCTACGCCGACGAATTCGTCCGCCACAAGGTGCTGGACTTCATCGGCGACATGGCGATGCTCGGCCTGCCCATTCAGGGTCAGTTCGAGATCTGCTGCTCCGGGCACCAGCTGAACAACACCTTCCTCCGCAAGGCCGAGGACGAACGGGCCCTCAAGCTCATCGACCTCTCCCTTGAGGAAGCGCAGACCCGCAAGGCCCGCGAAAAGCGGCCCGCCTACGAAGGTTCGCTGGCTCTGGCCTAAGCGACCCGATTCCGAGCATACAGGGGGAACGGACGCCGCGCGGGAACGCACGGCGGCCGCTCCCCCTCTTTTTTCCGGCGTCTGCGGCGCACTTCCCGTCCCATCGTCAGGAACCCTTTTTCCGCATGAGGCGCATCATGGCTACTTTCCAGACCATCACGACCGGCAAGAAACAGTACCTTCCGCTTCTTCTGCTCGCCGATCCCTGCGAGGCGATGATCGACCGTTACCTTGAAGCGGGAGAAATGCACGTCATCAAGGCCGGGAACGCCGCCGTCTGCGAGGCCGTGGTGCTCCCGCTCTCGGAAACGGCCTGCGAGCTCAAGAACATCGCCACCGATCCCCAGTTTCAGGGGCAGGGGCACGCCACCCGGCTGATGGAAACGCTGTTCAAACTCTATGCGGCGCGTTTTCAGACCATGTACGTGGGCACCACGCCCACGGGCGCGGCCTTCTACGCCCGTTTCGGCTTCGAGCCCTCGCACACGGTCGTCGGCTTCTTTATCGACAACTACCCCGAACCCATCTACGAAAACGGCGAACGCTGCACCGACATGCTCTATTTCAAGAAAGAGCTTCGCTGAACGAACGCCATGAGGCACCATATGGACTCTCTTGAAAACCTGCTTTCCTTCATCCGGGAAGCCGAACGGCTGAAAACCGTCACCCGCACGGCGTGGGCGCACGACGGACGGCGCGAAAGCACCGCCGAGCACTCGTGGCGTCTGGCCCTGTTCGCGGGCCTCGCCGCCGGACAACTCCCCGGCCTGAACGGGGAAAAAGTGCTGCTCATGAGCCTGATCCACGACATGGGCGAACTCTACGGCGGAGACATCTCCGCCGCCCTGTGCCCGGACCCGCAGGAAAAGGCCAAAGAGGAACGTCAGGCCGTGCGCAAGGCCTTTTCCCTGCTGCCGGAAGCGCAGGCGGCGTCCCTGCTCGCCCTGTGGGAGGAATACAACGCCAACGCCACCCCGGAGGCCAGACTCGTCAAGGCGCTGGACAAGGCCGAAACCATTCTCCAGCACAATCAGGGCCGGAATCCGCAGGATTTCGACTATCGGTTCAACCTCGATTACGGCAAGGGCTACTTCGAGGACAACGGCCCGCTCCGCGAACTGAGGAAACGGCTGGACGCGGAAACCGCCGCCAGAATCGCCCCGGACGACGAGCGCGCCTGACCTCTCCTCCCCCAAGCGGCAAGGCATGGGAACCCCAGTGTTCCGCATGCCTTTCGGCGTCGCCTGTCCGGTCAGCGCCGATTGCTCCGGCAACCTGGGGGAAAGCTCGCCCACGAACCTTTTCCGGCGTACCGCGACCGCCCGCGCCGCGTCATCCTCACCTGTCGGGCGGGTCATTCCTTCCCCCAGTTCCTCCCACTCCCCCGAAACGCCATAAAAAAAGCGGGGGAACAGGTCGATCCCGTTCCCCCGCCGTCGGTTACGCCGAATTACTTGAGCGCGGCGACGCCGGCCTTGGCGACGTTGGTGTCTTCCGCGACGCTGCCGCCGCTCACGCCGATCGCGCCGATGATCACGCCGTCCTTGTTCTTGAGCAGCTCGCCGCCGCCGAAGATGACAAGGCCCTTGTTGGTGACTTCAATGCCGTACAGCTCCTGACCCGGCTGCGAAGCCGCGCCGAGGGTGGAGGTGGGCATGTTGAACAGACGGGCCGTGCGGGCCTTGCCGATGGAGACGTCGATGCTGCCGAGGAACGCGCCGTCCATGCGCGTGAAGGCCTTCAGATTGCCTCCGGCGTCCACGACGGCGATGTTCATGGGCACGCCCTGCGCTTTCGCCTTGACGAGAGCGCCCTTGATGACCTCGTCGGCCTGAGCCTGCGTGATGTCGCCGGGAAGCTGGAGCTTGCTGACGTCAACGGCGGCGAACGCCGTAAAGGAAAATGCCAGAACCATCAGACCGGTCAGAAGAAAACGACGCATGGAAAAACCTCCGTCTGTTGCGGACGCGGGCAGGCCGCCCGCCAAGTCACGACACGCGAAACAAACGTGCCTTTGCCGGAAGCCTATCCTCTTGCGCCTTTTTCCGCAAGACACTATACCTGAAGCATGAACGAAACAGCCCCTCATGACGGTCCTTTCTCCGGCAGGAACGGCATCCGCCTGCTCTCCCCCGAACTTCGCAACCAGATCGCCGCGGGCGAGGTGGTGGAGCGTCCGGCGAGCGTGGTCAAGGAACTTGTGGAAAACAGCCTCGACGCCGGGGCTTCGCTGGTGGAAGTCACGCTGGAAAACGGCGGACAAAGCCTTATCCGCGTCCGCGACAACGGCACGGGCATCCCCGCCGCCGAGCTGGAGCTTGCCGTCACCCGCCACGCCACAAGCAAAATCGCCTGCATGGACGATTTGTGGAACATCGGCTCCTTCGGCTTTCGCGGCGAGGCGTTGCCGAGCATCGCCTCCGTCTCCAGCTTCCGCATGGAATCGGCCTATTGCCCGGAGGGAAGCGAGGCCCCGGAGGCCGCCTTCATCCAGATGGAACACGGCGTGCTCGCCCAGCAGGGGCCGTGCGGCCTGCACAGGGGCACGGTCGTGGAAGTGCGCGACCTGTTCGCCACCATCCCCGCCCGCCTCAAATTCCTGAAGGCTCCCGCCACCGAACAGAAACGCGCGCAGGAACTGCTCACCCGCCTCTCGCTGACGCACACGGACGTGGGCTTCGTCTTTCTCGCCGGAACGCGCGAAGTCCTGCGTTTTCCCGCCGGACAGTCCCTGCTCGAACGCCTCACGGCGATCTGGCCCGATTCCGTCACCGAATCCCTGCTCGCCTTCGACCGCACCACGCACGACTTCCGCGTCCGGGGCCTGACGTCCCCTCCCGGACAGGCGCAGCCGCGCGGTGATCGCATGCTGGTCTACGTCAACGGGAGAGCGGTCAACGACAAGCTCATCCTGCGTGCGGTGCGGGAGGCCTACAAGGGCCGCCTGCTTTCCAAGGAATACCCGCAGACCGTGCTTTTTCTGGATCTCCCGCCGGAGGAAGTGGACGTGAACGTCCACCCCGCCAAAACGGAAGTGCGCTTCCGCGACGAGCGTTCCGTGTTCGGCGCGGTGCTGCACGCCGTGGAGGAAGCCGTCCTCCGCGCACTCCCGGCTTCCGAAATCCCGCCCGAGGAAGAGCCGCGCCCGTCCCTCCGGTTCGAGCCCAAGCCCCTCGGTTTCTGGGGCGAAGCGGACCACGAGCGCGTCATGCGCCCCAAACAGCCGCCGCTCCTGCCGCCGGATCGCGAGGAAGCCGTCACGCCGCCGACCGTTCCGCCCGTTCCGTGCGAGGCGTCCGCCCCCGTCGCCCGCGAACCGTTCGACATCCCCGACGTTCCGACGCCCGATCCCGCGCTGTACGGCGATGCGGGACTGCCGTGGGACGCCGTTTCCGACCACCCTGCGGCCCAGTCGCTGCACGAGACGGTCCGGCCTTTGGCCTCGTCTCCATCCGCCGCCGTTTCCCGTCCCGCCAGAGCATCCGAACCGGAACAGCCGGACATCGAACAGCTCGGCGAGGGACAGGTGCGCGTGGGGCCGTACGTCTACATGGGGCAAATCGGAGGAACCTATCTTCTTCTCCGTGACGTGCGGAACAACCGCGAGCACGGCTCCCTACTCATTCTCGACCAGCACGCGGCGCACGAACGGGTACTGGTGTCGCGCATCGAGGCCGGGGGCTTCTCCGGCATGTCCCAGCCTCTCGTCCTGCCTCTCGAATACACGCTTCATCCCTCCGAACGGGAACGCATTCAAGAGTTCCGCGACTCGCTCGCCTCGCTCGGGTTCGATCTCGTCCTCCGGAATCAGGGCGCGGGCACCGTACTGGAGGTGCGGGCCGTGCCGCCGCTGCTGGAGCGCGCCGCCGCCGGAGAGTTCATCCGGGAAGTGCTCGCCGGGCGCAAGGAGGATCTCCATTCCCTGTGGGCCACCATGGCCTGCAAGGCCGCGATCAAGGCCGGGGACGTCCTCGCCTCCGACGAGGCGGTCAACCTCGTCGCCCAGTGGCTCATGACCGAAAACCGTCAGTTCTGCCCACACGGCCGCCCCTGCGGTCACCTGTGGGGCCCCGCCTATCGCGACACTATGTTCAAAAGGAGGGGGTAAATGAAGATTGGTGGGGAGAGGGGGAAACTTTTGGGATAAAGTTTCCCCCTCTCCCCTCCAAACCTCCCCACTCCCCCTTCGAAGACTTTCATATGGGTCCATGCCGGTCCTTATGACCGCGCAGTCCCGTTCGGAGGCGTACGTCCCCCGGTTGTTTCAAAGGGAACAGGCGGAAAAAACTCTTTTTCTCCCCACAGCTTCAAAAATCACGAAAGGCTCGAACGCATGCGTTCGAGCCTTTCATCCATAGGGAAAACCGTCAACAGGGATTCGATAAACACAAAAGTCTTGGGAAGAAGGGGATGGGGTTTGGGGAAGGGGAGGGGTCTTCAGAAGGGTTCCCTCCCCTTCCCCGATCTTTTCCCTACCGCCCATCCACAAACTTCATGTCCTCGGGGGCGGAGGCTTCGACGGTGTAGTCGATGACGCGCTTGCCGGAGGCGGGAACCTCAAGGTTCCACGTCGTGACGTGCTCCTCCACGACGGGGGCGGGATTGGCGGTTACCTTCACTTCGATGGCCTTGTCGCCGATCTGCGGTTCGGGATCTTCCACGCGCACGGCGACCGGGGTGGTGTGGGTGTTCTCGATTTCAATCGTCCACTTCCAGATGCGGGTCTGCCGCTTGCCCACAAAGCCCTTGCTGCCGCTCCGCCGGACATCCTGCTTCATCTCCACGCTGACGCGGGCGTCCCTGCCGAAGAACAGATCAACCTGATCGCCGGTCATGGAAAAGCCCTTTGAACCCACAGGCAGGCCGTCCACCAGATACATCGCCGTACCGGCGGGCAGATCCACGGCTTCGGACAGCCGAATCTCGGCCATAAGCCACGCGGCCTTGTCGCCGTCCCCCGGACGGGCCAGCCGGACGAACCGGGCCTTCCAGTCGTCCTTCGCCATGTCGAACAGCACGGCCGTACCGGCGGGAACGTCCCGGACGCCCATATCCCACGTGGTCAGCGTGGCCATCTCCTGCGCCGAAGGCATGACGGGGGCGGCCATATCCATCTCCGCCATGTTCGGAGCCCCGCCCGCCGCCGACAGAGCGACCGGAGCGGCCTTGCGCGCCTGAACGGCTTGCAGAGGATACAGGCGCCACGGCGATACGGGCGCGGGGGACACGCCACGACCGGAATTTCCCGAAGCCAGCGTGAGCCGCACGCCCTTCCAGTCCTGCCCGGAGCCTTGCCGTATCTGCGCCTGCTGCGTGAACCGCACCAGCCCCTTTTCCGGTTCCGCGTCAAACCGGTACACCGGCGCCCAGCCGCAGCCGAGCAGCGTGTACACGTACCGCACCCGGGCCTCGCCGACCACGCCGTCAACCCGCGCCGTCACCCGCGTCCCCAAGGTGATGTCGCCGTATTCGGACAACGCCTGCTCAAGCCGCTTCACGTTCCCCCGCGCCTTCTCAAGCTCCGGCTTCAACGCGGCGGACTGCCTGTACAAATCCTTCATGCGTTCGGTCATGGCGGCATCCAGCTTTTCCAGCTCGGCCACCGACGTCTCCTGCGCCAGCGTCCCCTTGCTCCATAGAGCGATCCGGGTCGCGACCGCCGCCATCTCGCCTTCAAGCGCGGCGGCCTCTTCCCGCGCCTGCACCAGTTCGCGGCGCAGAGCCGTTACCCCGGCACCGTCCGCTACCGGAACCAGCGTCGCCTCACGGCTGACGACCGCGCCTTTATCCAAGGAAATCACCAGAGAATCGAGTTCCGCCGACGCGGGCAGCACGAACGCCACCGCGCCGTCCCGCACCGGGAGCGTCTCCACCACCCGCACCTGCGCGCTGGAAGGGTACAACACCACATCCGTGGACACGGGGGCCGCCGTCGCCGCTCCCGCCAGACACCACAACAGCAACGCCAACAGCAACAAACGCCTGCGCATGACTACCTCACTTTGAACGTGTTGAATCGGGAAGGATTCTGCCATTCCTTCCTACGGGAATTTCAGGATATCCCAACGGAAAAGCCGTTCCCCGCCAAGACGTTCCCGCTTTTTGCCTACAAAAAAAGGAGGAACGCCGTTCCTCCCGCATCATTTCGCTCCTCGCCATTCGCGGGGAATCCAGCGTCCCCGAATCCACCGCAAAAATCCATGACTCTCTTGCGGCCCCTCCGCTTTGCCTTTCCGTTCCCCATCCTCCGCCAACGCGCACTCCATCCGACAGGGATTCGATAAACACGAAAGTCTTGGGAGAGGGAGGGATGGGGGTTGGGGGAGGGGGGGGGGACCCTTCTGAAGAAAGGGTGTGGCGGC
>CAUHBW010000152.1 GCA_959604115.1 uncultured Bilophila sp.
CTCGAAGGTGTTGACCGGCAGGTTGAACACGCGGGCGGGCTCCGTGGCCCAGAGCCGGATGAGGTCGGCCTCGGTCAGCACGCCTTCCCGGACCAGTCCGTAGGTGACGGTCAGGGCGAGATCCATGCCGGTGAAGCCGTTGGGCGCTTCGTCGAAGGGCGTTTCCTTCTCGTGCGCGGCGTGCGGGGCGTGGTCCGTGCAGAACATGTCGATGACGCCGGTTTTCACCGCTTCGCGCAGGGCCGCGATGTCGGCGGGCGTGCGCAGGGGCGGGTTCACCTTGGCGAGGGTGTTGTAGCCGTTCACGGCGGTCTCGTCGAGCGTCAGATAGTGCGGGGTCGTCTCGGCGGTCACCTTGACGCCGCGCGACTTGCCCCACGCGATGACGTCCACGGTGCGCCTGGCGGACACATGGGCGATGTGCACCGGCACGTCGAGGTATTCGGCAAGGAGAATGCTGCGGGCCGCCTGAATGGTTTCCGCGACGTCGGGCTGGCCCTTGATGCCGAGCAGGCCGCTGGTGACGCCTTCGTTCATGTGTGACTTGGCCGCGAGATAGGGATCTTCGCAGTGGTCGATGACGATGAGCCCGAGGTCGGCGGCGTATTCCATCATCCGGCGGAAGATTTCCGTGTTGCCCACGGGACGTCCGTCGTTGGAGATGGCGACGCAGCCCGCGTCCTTGAGTTCGGACATGCGGGCAAGCTCCTCGCCCTTGAGCCCTACGGTGGCGGCTCCGATGGGGTAGACGCGGGGACCGTCGGGCCACGCGCGGCGGGCGGCTTCCAGAATCTGTTTCGTGACCGCGGCGTCGTCGTTGACCGGATCGGTGTTCGCCATGCACATGATGCCGCCGAACCCGCCGTGCGCGGCGGCGGCAAGGCCGGTCGCCACGTTTTCCTTCCATTCGTAGCCGGGTTCGCGCAGATGCGTGTGCACGTCGATGAAGCTCGGGAACAGGATTTTTCCGGCGGCGTCCACGACTTCGGCGTCGGCGGGCGCTTCAATGGAGGCGTTCAGGGCCCGCACCTTGCCGTCCACGACGAGCAGGTCCACGGATTCGCCCAGATGGCGGGCGTTCTTGACGAGAAGGGTAGACATCAGCGTTCTCCTTCGGGGTTGTCCTTGATGTCGGGACGGGTGGCGAGAAGGTACAGCACGGCCATGCGGACCGAAACCCCGGCGGCGACCTGATCGAGAATCAGGGACTGGGGGGTGTCCGCAAGATCGTCGGACACGTCGAGGCCGCGCAGAATGGGACCGGGGTGCATGATTTGGGCGCCGGGCTTGGCAAGCTCCATGTGCGCCGGGGTGAGGCAGAAGCGTTTCGAGTATTCGCGCAGATCGGGGAGCAGGCCCGCCTGCTGGCGTTCGAGCTGGAGGCGCAGGCACATGACGGCGTCCATGTCGCGCACGGCCTTTTTGCTGTCCGAACAGACGGTGACGGGCCAGTTGTCAACGCCCGCTGGCAGGAGCGTGCGCGGCGCGCACAGGCTGACGTTCACGCCGAGCTTGTTGAGCAGCAGCACGTTGGAGCGGCAGACGCGGCTGTGGGCGCAGTCGCCGAGGATGAGCAGGTTCTTGCCCTTGAAGGCGTCCCGTTCGCCGCCCCAGACCTGACGCAGGGAAAAGGCGTCGAGCAGGGCCTGCGTGGGATGCGCGTGCCAGCCGTCGCCCGCGTTGACCACGCCGCAGTGCAGCCGTTCGGCGAGGAACCGGGCCGCGCCGCTGCTGGAGTGGCGGATGACGATGACGTCGGGGTTCATGGCCTGTAAGGTCAGGGCCGTGTCCTTCATGCTCTCGCCCTTTTGCAGGCTGGAGCCGGACTTCGCCAGTCCGAAGGTGTCGGCTGAGAGACGTTTGCCCGCCATGTCGAAGGAGGTTTTGGTGCGGGTGCTCGGTTCGGCGAAGAACAGCACGACGCTTTTGCCCTTGAGGATGGGCACCTTCTTGACCGGACGGGAGTTGATTTCGTGCAGGCTTGCGGCGGTATCGAGCAGGTGGAAGAGTTCATCCTGCGTCAACTGATCCACATCCAGCAAGTCCTTGTGAGGCCAGTGGAACGTTTCCTGTTGCATGGCGGTTCCCGGTGGTTGACGTTGGAGCCTGTCGTCTCGGCAGGCCGATGTGGCATCGGCGGAAAACGGAAAAGCTCAAAAAAAACCCCGCTGAGACAACGGGGAATGGGTACAGATTCGGGCAATGCCGGTTCGGGTGGCTTCGGAGTGCGGACGGTGCGGTCTGGGCATTGCGTTCTCGGAATGATGACGGTTTTTGGGCGTTTGCCCACACGGTAAAATAAGCGGTCCGCCCCTGTATGTAAAGTTTTTTTTGTGCCCCTTTGTGCCGGAGGCGAAAACGCGCTACAAGGAAGGACGCCGCCCGGAGCGGCGGGTCGGTTTGCCGCCGCTCTTTCCGAAACCAGCCTCACCCCGGGGGAACTCCATGCTCGTGTACGTCCATGTCCCGTTTTGCCGCCGCAAATGCCGGTACTGCGCCTTCTATTCTATGCCGCTGCCTTCCGGGGAGACGCTGGGGGTGTCAAGGTACGTGTCCGCGCTGTGCGCCGAACTGACGCTGTGGGGCGGACGGCTGGGCAGGGTTCCGGTGGAGAGTATTTTTTTCGGAGGCGGCACGCCGAGCCTGCTGGAACCGGAACAGCTCGCCGCCGTGCTGGACGGAGTGCGCCGGGCGTTCGCCGTCGCGCCGGACGCGGAGATCAGCATGGAGGCCAACCCGGATTCGCTGCACACGCCGGAACGGGCGCGGGGGTATCTGGATGCGGGCGTCAACCGCATTTCGCTCGGCGTGCAGTCGCTGAACGACGGCATGCTGGAGACGCTCGGGCGGCTGCACCGTGCGGACGCGGCCCGGGCGGCGTTCCGGGCGATCCGGGAGGCGGACTGCCGCAACCTGAGCCTTGATCTGATGTGGGGCCTGCCGGGGCAGACGCCGGAACGGTGGCGGGAGGACGTGCGCGCCGCGCTGGAACTCGGACCGGATCACATCTCCGCCTACGGCCTGACGCTGGAGCCGGGCACGCCGCTGGCGGCGGACTGCGGCGAGGACGCGCTGCCGTCGGAGGACGCGCAATGCGCGATGTATCTGGAAGGCATCCGGCTGTTCGGCGAGGCGGGGCTGCGCCAGTACGAAATTTCCAACTACGCCCGCGAAGGCTTCCGGTGCCGCCACAATCTCGGCTACTGGGAAGGCCGGGAGTATCTGGGCGTCGGTCCTGCGGCGACGTCCACGCTGGGCGGGGAACGCTGGACCAACCCGGAGGGGACCGCGTGGCTGGCGCAGGTCGCGGAGGGACGGATTTGTCCGGAGCGTGAGGTATTGGATCGGGAGACGCGGACGCTGGAATGTATGATGCTGCGTCTGCGGACCGTGGACGGTCTGCCGCTGGAGACGTACGAGCGGCTGGCGGGGCGTCACTTCATGGAGGATCACGGAGCGTTCGCGCGTCGGCTGTGCGCGGCTGGGCTGGCCCGTCTGGAGAACGGATGCTTTCGTCTGACCCCTGAGGGAATGCTGGTGTCCAACAGCATTCTGGGGGACTTGTTCGAGGAAGCCTAGCGGCGGGCGGGAAGGAATATCGGTTTTCCTCAATCCGTTCCGTGGAAATTTTTGACTTTATCAATCTTCCGATTATATTGCCCGAAAGAGGGGAATCATCCTTGGAAGCGGCTGACCGAAGAGCCCGTTCTCGCGGCATGTGGGGAACAGGAAGACCCGGCGAGCCCGCCGTTTCGGCGTTGCCTTTCCGGGCGCAAAACAGCCTGTAGTTTCGGAGGGGTGCGCGTCTCTGGACAAGGTGCGTTTCCCCGTATATGCTGTCCTCTCTTTTTGTATGTTCTCAATGAGCTACGGTAAAAACACGTTGGAAAAACAAACGGATGCAGTCATGTCCGAACGGAAGTACGAACAGCGCCGCGAACGCCTGCGGGCGCTGATGCGGGAGCGGGGGATCGACGCCCTGCTGGTAAGCCACGCCGCCAACCGGTATTATCTTTCCGGTTTCGAGTTGCACGATCCGCAACTGAACGAAAGCTCCGGGCGTCTGGTTGTCATGGCCGACGGCAAGGACTGGATCGCCACCGACTCCCGCTATCTGGACGCCGCCCGCCGGTTGTGGGACCGCGAGCGCATCTGCATCTACGGCGCGGACGCGCCCGAGGACATCGCCCGGCTGTTGCTCGGCCTTGTGCCCGGCAAGACCGTGGGGTTTGAAGCCCGGTCGGTTACGCTGGAATTTTACGAGAGGTTTTCGGAGACGCTGGCGGGGTCCGGGTGCCGGTTCGCCCGTGCCGACGGGCTGGTGGAACGCCTTCGCGTGATCAAGGACGAAGACGAGATCCGGCGCATGGTGGCTTCCTGCCGCCTGAACCAGCAGCTCATGGAATGGCTGCCCGGCGTGCTCGTTCCCGGGCGGAGCGAGGCCGCCGTCGCGTGGGACATCGAGATGTTTTTCCGGCACAACGGCGCGACCGAACTGGCGTTCTCCAGTATTGTGGGACACGGGCGCAACGCCGCCCTGCCGCATTACATGCCGTCGAAAGACGTGCTTCTCGAACAGGAGAATCTGGTGCTCGTGGACGTGGGGTGCCGTCTTGACGAATACTGTTCCGACCAGACCCGCACGTTCTGGGTCGGCGAAAAGCCCACGGATAGCTTCAAGCGCACGCTGGATGCGGTGCGGACGGCGCAGGACAAGGCCATCCGCGCCATCCATCCCGGCGTGCTGGCGTGCGACGTGTACAAGGTCGCGCGGGCCCACTTCGAGTCTCTCGGCGTGGCGGAGGCCTTTACGCACGGCCTCGGGCACGGCGTGGGGCTGGAGACGCACGAAGGGCCGAGCCTCAACGGCCGCAATACGACGACGCTGGAACCCGGCATGATCGTGACCGTGGAGCCCGGCCTGTACTTCCCCGAATGGGGCGGCATCCGCTGGGAGCACATGGTGCTGGTCACGGAAGACGGCTGCCGGGTCCTCTAGGCGTTTCCCGTGAACATCGCCTTTGTGAACGCCACGTCCGGGTGGGGCGGCGTGAAGACTTGGTATCTCCAGTTCGCCGAACGCCTCGCCGGACGCGGGAACGGGATCTTCGTCTACGCTCGTCAGCCGGAGTTCGTCGAAGCCGCGCGGGAGCGTGTGGGCCATGCCGAGCGCGTGCGTTTCGGCGCGGACCTGAATCCCGTGACCGTGCGTTTCTTCTGCCGCGAATTCCGGAAACGGGCCGTCGATGTGGTCGTCACGAACATCGGCAAGGATCTCGCCACGGCGGGCGTCGCGGCCCGGCTGCTCGGCATCCCCGTGGTACAGCGCATCGGGTTGCCCACCGACATTCCGTACCGGCTGAAGACCCGTTTGCTGCATCGGTGGATTCGCCCCGCCTTCTTGTGCCCGTGCCGCTTCATCGCCGACGGATTCGCCAAGAGTCTGCCGTATCTTCGGTCGGAAGACATCCATGTGGTGCTGAACGGCAAGAAGGCGTCCGAAACGCCGCTGGAACCGCACCGGCCCCGGCGTCTGATCTGCACGCAGCAGCTTGTGGAGGACAAGGGGCACGCCGTTGTGTTGCGGGCTCTGGCCCGGATTTCGGAGCCGTTCGAGCTGCATGTCTGGGGCAGGGGACGGGCCGAGGAAGGGCTGAAGGCGCTTTCCGCGGAGCTCGGGCTGGCGGATCGCGTTTTCTGGCATGGGTTCTCCATGAATATCATGGACGATCTGCGTCAGGGGGATATGTTTTTGCTGGCTTCCTACAGCGAGGGCTTGCCCAATACGCTGCTGGAAGGTATGGCGGCGGGGCTGCTCCCGATTTCCCGCAATGTCGGCGGCGTCACGGAAGTGATCCCCGAGGGGCTGCGGGACTGGATGCTGCCGTATGAGGCCGGAGAAGAGGCGTTCGCGGAGGTTATTCGCGCGGGACTGTCGCTTTCCGATGCGGCCCTGCTCGAACTGCGGGAACGTGCCCGGGAAGCCTGCCGCCGCGATTTCGATATCGACAGGCAGGCCGAAAAGCTGGAACAGTGGTTGATGTCAGTCGGTTGCGGGGAGCGATGATGTTTTCGATTCTTACCTGTGCGGATACGAACTACTATCCGATGGCTCTCGGGCTTGCCCGGAACGTTCGGCTCTACCCGGCGTGCGGACTCTATCTGTACGATCTGGGGTTGAAGGATGCCGAACGCGACGTGTTGCGGGGGCTCGGCGTGACCGTCGAACGGATACCGCTCGGGCAGGGCATCTTTGCGCTCAACAGCAAAAAAAATATCCGGGCGACCCACAAGATGGACTGCATCAACCATTTCCTCCGCAAGTACGGCACGGGGGTACTGGTGCTCGACGCCGACGCGCTGCTCATTGAGGACGTGTCCGAAGAAATTTTCCCCGCCGAAAGGGATATTGTGGTCACCTGTCGCTGCGACCGGGAAAAGAAGCCGCACATCCTCGTCAACGGCAAGATCAATACCGGCGTCATGGCGTTCGGGCCCGGCGTGGGGCCCGCGTTTTTTGAAACGTGGAAAAGTCTGTGCGCCGACGGCGAGCATACCGATCAGTCCGCGCTCAGCGCGCTGCTGGGTGAACACGTGGACTTCGAAAAGATCGGCTCCCGCCAGCCGTATGGCGATTATGCCGTGCGCGTGCTCGACGGGAACATCTACAACGACGTGACCTGCCGGATCGGAAAGATTTTCCACTTCAAGAACGCGGGCAGGCAGTTCAACAAGCGACTCGGCTTCGCCGCCTTCACCGTGGCGCAGCGGCTGTTCCCCGGCATCATGGCGTCCGTCGTCCGTTGGAACCGAAACACCCGTTGCTTCATCTGGAAAGGATAGCGCACATGCGGATACGTCTGGACGAGCGCGTCGCTGTACCGGCTTTTTTCCTCTCCACTTTTTTGCTGTTCTTCTGCACCGGTCTTGATCGGTTCACCTACCCTTTCTTCGCCGTATCCGGCGCGTGTGCGTCCTGGCTGTTGTTTCTGGCAATCAGGAAACGCGGTCTGTCCGTTGTTCCGCACGTCGTTTTCCTGCCTTTGCTGCTCGTCGCCTACACCGCGCTTTCCCCCGGCCTGCCGTTCAAGGACATGCCCATGGCGGACAAGATGCTGGCGGCCTATCTGACGGGGCTGTCGGCATCCGTGTTTTTGGGCAGAACCTGCTGGAGGCTGGTGCTCGGCATGGCGTCGTCCATCGGCGGCTCGCTGATTTGGTATGTCGTCGCCGGATTTCCCGAATGGATGGCCCCGGAGGGACGGCTCGTGCTGTTTTTCCACCATCCCAACGTGTTGGGGGCGGCTGCGGCATGGTGCGTCATGTTCATCGTGACCCGGCGGGCCGTGTTCCCCGGAAACTGGCGGTACGTCGCCTTTGCGGCGGCCTTCCTGTGCACGGCGGCGCTCCTGCTTTCGGCGGGCCGATCGGCCTGTCTCGGCGCGGCTGTGGTCTGTCTGTTCTGGGGCTGTACGTTTTTGAAGCGGCATTTCCTGAAAATCGCCGTGGTGCTGGTCTGCGCCTGCGCGCTGGCCTATGCGGGGCTTCCCGCCCAGCAGCAGGAGCGTTTCCGGTCGGCCATCGGCGACCCGCTTGACGATCCCACGTTCAAGAGCCGGCTTCCCATCTGGGCCGTGACCCGCGCGGGCATTGCGGAGTCCCCCTGGTTCGGCAATTCCGCGAGAGGCTTTTACGATTACCACGCGAACTACCTCAAAGAACACGGTGAAGAACTGCGCAGGCTGTATCCCGTCGTCGAACCGCGCATCGGCCATCCCCACAATATCTTTCTGGGGATTCCCTATGTCTACGGCGTGATGGGAACCGTGCTCTTTCTGGCCTGTTTCGCCCCCGCCGTGGTGCAGGCGTATCGGGAAAAGGACGCCTTTTTCCCGAGCGTGCTCGTCTTTTACCTCAGCTACGGCATCTTCGAATTTTCCCTGCACCGCAAGGAAGGGCTGCTTCTGCTCTTCTTCCCGCTGGGACTGGTATACGGGCGGCGTCTTGCCGCCGCGCTACAGGGCCAGACGCCAGCAGATCGCCAGCAGACCGGCGGCGGCGAGGCCGAACAGGATTTCCGTTCGGCGTGAGGGGAGGCCCGTGCGCCGGACAAGGCCGCTTGCGGCCCCGCCCACGCTGAAGCCCGAGAGCAGTCCGAAGAGGTGCGCGGCGTAGTCCGTGTTCTCGCCTTCCGTGCCGAGCATGGCGAGGATGCCCGTGCCCGCCGCCAGCAGCAGGATGCCCCTGCGCCACGACAGCTTGCCCGCGCCGTCCCGCTTGTCCCATCCCTGAAGGGCCATGAAGCCCGAAAGTACGCCCACCGTGCCGAACCGCGCGGTGGAGAAGCCGAGGCTGACGTGTGCGGACTGGCGATAGAG
>CAUHBW010000153.1 GCA_959604115.1 uncultured Bilophila sp.
ATGATGCCGGTATCCACTTGGCGGCAGGCCATTTCGATGCGGTCGATCTCCTCGGGGAGCTTCACGAGGCGCAGGCCGCGCAGCATGGGGCCCGCATCCCTGAACATGCACCCGGGGAACGCGGCGCACAGGGCATCGAAGACGGATGCGGCGGTTTGGCTGAAGTCAATGCCGACCACGCCTCCCAGACCAGGACGATCCCCTTTGAGCTTACGGATAAGGCAATCCGCGCCGACGCTGTCTTCCGCCACCATTACGCAGACTGCGGCGGGGTCCCTGGCAAGCTGAGCTTTGGCGGGTTGGGCCAGATCGGGATACAGCCAGCAGGTGCAGGCCGGTTTGCCCGCGCCCGTTTCAGGCTCGAACAGGGCGAGTATGGCCCTGTCCGGCGTCTGTTTGACATAGGGGAGCATGGGGCCGGCCACGTATCCGAAATTTTCGGTGTCGGCCAGCAGAAGGCTCCCCATGCCCTGCTCCCGCATAGCTCCGGCGAGTCGGGATTGAATGGATGCTTGCATGTATACTCCTTGTTTTCACACGGTTCCGGGTTGCCCGTTTTGGGTCTGGCCGCCATCCGGGGCGTCCGCGGAGGGTACCGCGGGATACGGGGACGGAGGCCCGGGGTGCCGATTCCAAACCCTGTTATGGCGTTGCGGCGGGGCGCGGGAGTCCCGCACCCTTTCAGTGAACATCTCTCCACGGCTTCCCGCAGTCCCCGCTAACAGGCATGGCGAACGGTGGACATGCGCGCCTCAAGATACCGGGATAACCGGGTCAGCGGCACGAGCAGAAGCAGGTAGCCGATGGTGGCGATGATCAGCGGGGTCGGGTTGGCCGTCCACGACTGCACCACAAGCGCCTCGCGCAGCAGTTCCGGTATGCCGACCACGGAACAGATGACGGTTTCCTTGAGCAGGGCCACGAACTGCCCGGTCAGCGGCGGCATGGCGGTCTTGAAGGCCTGCGGGAACACAATGAGCCGAAAGGTCTTGAAGGTGCCAAGCCCGAGGGAGCGCGCGGCCTCGAGCTGCCCACGGCCCACGGCGCTGACGCCCGAACGCAGGATTTCGCTGAAAAAGGCGCTGTGGTTCAGGGTCAGGGTCAGAATGCCGGATACCATCAGCGGCAGGTAGATGCCGATGAACGGCGCGCCGTAGTGGAGGAGGGACACCAGCACGATGGTGGGCAGGGCGCGGAACACGTCCACGTACGCCCTGACGAACCCGGTCATGACCTTGTTCTCAAGGAAGCGCACGAGGGTCAGGAAGACGCCGAGCCAGAAGGCGCACAGCGTGGCAATGATCCCCACTTCAAGCGTGGTCAGAAACCCGCCCGCCAGCGCTTTCATGCCGCTTTCCCCAAGGATCTCGAAATTGAAGAACACGTAGGCCAGCCGCGACCAGTCCGCGCCGGAATAGCGGACGAAGAGCCCGCCCCAAAGCACGAGCAGCCCCACGGCGGCGCAGGAGGAAAGGGCGCGCCCCATATCCCGGTTGGACAGGAAGACGATGCCGCCGATGACGGAAAAGAGGGCGTAGCCGAAAAGCGAAAGGCTCCCCAGCGTGCTCATGCCGCCGCCCACGGGCGTCCCGCCGGGTAGGAGGAACCCCCACGCGATCAGGACGGCAAGCACGAAAAGGGCGGCTTTCGTCGAATGGTACCAAGGGCCGGTGATACGCGGGCGGCGGTGCGGGCGTGGGGCTCCTCCGGCCTGCTCCAGATGCGGGCAGTGCGGGGCCCCCTGCCGCTGTTCGACTTGCCGGGGCGTCGGATGCGAATCTCTGGACATGGCAGGCCTCACAGGATCTTGCTGAGGAAACTTCTGCAGCGTTCGTGCCGAGGATTGGTGAAGACCTCTTGCGGCGATCCTTCCTCAATGATCACGCCGTCGGCCAGCACGAGCACCTTATCCGCCACTTCGCGGATAAAGGACATTTCATGGCTCACCACCACCATCGTCATGCCCTGCTTCGCCAGATCAATCATGACTTCAAGAACTTCCCCGATCATTTCCGGGTCAAGGGCACTGGTGGGCTCGTCGAAGAGCATGACCTTCGGGCGCATGGCGAGCGCGCGGGCGATGGCCACGCGCTGCTGTTGCCCGCCCGAGAGCATGTCCGGGTAGGAGGCGTGCTTGTCGGCGAGCCCGACTCTGGAAAGCAGCTCCATGCCGTACGCCTCGGCCTCCTTACGGGAGAGGCCGCGCACGTTGACCGGGGCCAGCATAATGTTCTGGATGGCGGTCATGTGCGGGAACAGGTTGAACCCCTGAAACACCATGCCGATGTTCTCGCGCATTTTGTTGAGGTTCAGGTGCGGGTCGGTGATCTCATGGCCATTGATGAAGATCTCCCCTGAGCTGGCTTCCTCCAGCCTGTTCAGACATCGCAGGAACGTGCTCTTGCCCGATCCCGAAGGCCCGATGACCGCACAGACCTCGCCCTTCGTGACGGTGGTACTGACGCCGCGCAGGACATGGAGCTCCTTGTAGTGCTTATGCAGGCCGCAGACTTCGATCATGCACGATGCGGTGTTGTCCATCTCGCGAGTCTCCTTTCGAGCAGCGTGCTTCCGTACATGAGCGGCAGAAGCAGCACCAAATACATGATGGTGATGGTGACGAGGGGGGTCGGGTTGGCCTTCCATTCCACGATTTCCATGGCCCGCTTGAGCAGTTCGGGCATACCCACCACGGAGACGAAGGCCGTGGCCTTGAGCAGCCCCACCAGATGCCCGGTAAGCGGCGGCAGCACCACACGGATCGCAAGCGGCAGGATGACGAAGCGCATGGTCTGGATCACGCCGAGCCCGAGGGAACGGGCCGCCTCCACATGCCCCCGGCCTACGGATTCTATCCCCGCCCGGAAGTATTCGATCATGAAGGCCAGCGCGCTGAGGAAAAGCCCGCACACGCCCGCCGCAAAGGGAGAACTGTGGATTTCGAGGAACGGCAGCGCGTAATAGATGAAGATGACCAGCACGAGGATAGGGAGCGAACGGAACACGTCTACGAACGCGTCGATGGCGCAGTTGAAAATGGGGTTGTTCAGGGTGCGGATGATCGCGATGATCGGCGCGATGGTCACGGACAGCACGGCCGAACAAATGAAGATCAACAACGTATTCTCAAGCCCGCCAAGCAGGATGGGCCACGTTTCGACAATGAGTTCCCTGTTGAAGAACATCATGCCGAGCAAATCCCACTGTGCCCCGGAATACCGGTAAAACACCAGCCCGAGCAAACCGAGGAAGCCGAGCGCGGCAGCCGTCCCCGCCAGTTGCGGGCGCCTTTTGTCCATTGTGGTCACAATCATGGGAACGGCCGCGAGCAGCATATACAGGCCCATGCCAAGCCAGCCACCGATACCGAGCGAGGTTCCCGTGGGTGGGAGAAGGCCCCACGCGACCGCGATGAGGGCGCCCACCAGCCCCCACAGGAATCCATCACGCTGATACCAGAGCCGTTGCCGCTTCTGCCGCGAGTGTGTGTTCTCTGCCTGCATTGCGTCCTCCGCCGGGAGGGGCGGCGCGGGAACGCCGCCCCCAAAAGGTTATTTCGGCTGCCAGGGGGTCGTGTACACGTGCATAGTGGAGGAATCGGGGCCGGGCTTCGTGCCGAGCCACTTCTCGTACAGAGCGGCGAGCGTCCCGTCCTTCTTCATGCTGTTGAGGATCGTGTTATACTCGTCGCGCAGGGGATCGCCCTTGCGGAAGGCCACGCCCTGGACGAACACGTCGCCCACGGGGAAGGCCACGCCAAGCATGGGGTAGTTCCTGATCTGATAAAGGGCGCGGGTCTGTTCGCGCAGGTAGGCGTCGAGCCGCTTGTTCATGAGATCCATGAGGATGTCGATGGAGCGGTCATAGGTGCGGATGGTGTAGGGGCCGTACTTTTCCTGATTGGCGTCGAGCCAGCGCTGCTCGGCCGTGCCCGCCTCGGCGCCCACGGTCTTGCCCTTGAGCTGTTCCGGGCTGGTGATGGCGTCGTTCTTCCGGGTCACGAAGGCGAGCTGTGCGTCAACCCACGGATCGGAAAAATCCATCATGACAAGGCGTTCCTTGTTGATCCACGTATTCCCGGCGGCGTCCCACTTTTTGGCCTGAAGGCCCGGCGCAAGACCGGCGAAAGGAATGTTCGTCATCACGAGCTTTTTGCCCATACGCTTGGCGACTTCCTCGTGCAGGTCCACTTCAAAGCCCACCAATTTCCCGTTTTCCATGAAGGCGAAAGGTGGGGCCGTGGCGTTGACTGCGGCGCGCAGTTCCTTGCCGGAGTCGGCGGCTTCGGCCTTCGCCGCCCCCATCACCAGCCCCGTACAGGCCATCGCAGCCAACAAGACAAGAACATGTAACCGGTTCATACTGACTCCTCTGTTGAGGGTTCTCCCGCACCGGGGCCCCGCCGGACGGGGCTTCCCGGCTTGCATCAACCGCATATGGAGGCGCTTTCGCGTTTCCTTGTTCCTTGTGTGCCGTTTCCCGAGGCAAACTCGTTTGCATGCGCTTGCTGTGACGCCGTTTTAGTTCACTATATGAAATTCATTTTGTAATACAAAACTAAACTTGTTCCCGATAGGATGTCAAGGGGGGACAGCTCCATCCATCACGAAAATTGAGGAAAGGCAGCGGAACAGGAGCGGGACTTCACGGAAGGAAGTTATACGGTTGTCGATATAAGTTCATATCTATTTAATAATATTATATTTTTTAGAATCTTTCTTCAATCCCCATCCGCCCCGCCAGTCCCGCCAGTTTTCTACCTCGCTTTTAGGGCCAACCGTTTCAGGATACGGCTCCGCATTGCTCCAAACCCTGCGCTTGGAGGAGTGCTACCGTGCCATGAGTACCGCCGTAACATAAATTCATACAACACACTGTAAAAAAAGAAAAAAGAGACCTATCCCGGCACGATTCACCTTTTTCGGCCTTCCCGCTTGACTTCTTTTGGCGAACCTCATATTTTCGTATTATGAATTTTAGTTCATATAATGAACTAAATCAACCAGTGTCCCAAACAAAAACGCCGCAAGGCGACTCCCCCTGACCGCCGGACAAAGGAGTCTCCCGTGAAAAAGTCCCCTTGGAAACTGGATCCCCTGTTCACGCCGCGTTCCATCGCGGTGATCGGCGCATCCCCCAACGGCGGGGCGGGTTCCATCGTAATCAGGAACATGCAGCGCCTCGGCTACACGGGTACGGTTTACCCCATCAACCCAAAGTACAAGGATATTTTAGGGTACCCCTGCTATACGTCCCTGCGGGATCTCCCCGCCCCGGCGGACTGCGCCGCCGTGCTGCTGGGGAGCCGCTCGCTGCTGCCCATGCTTGAGGAAGCGCACGCCACAGGCGTCAAAGGGGTCTGGGGGTTCGCCAGCGGCTTTGCCGAAACGGGCGGAGAAGGTCGCGCCATGCAGCGGCGCATCCATGACTTCTGCCATGAATCCGGCCTGCTGTTCTGCGGCCCCAACTGCGTGGGCTACGCCAACATCACGGACGGGATCTGCATGTACAGCGCCCCGCTCCCGCAGGCATTCCGGCCCGGCGACATCGGCGTCATCGCCCAGAGCGGCGCCGTGCTGCTTGCGCTCGGCAACGCCAACCGCAAGGCGGGGTTCTCGCGCCTCATTTCCTCCGGCAACGAGGCGGCCCTCGGGTTGGCCGACTATATGGACTATCTGGTCGAAGACGACGCCACGC
The DNA here is from genome assembly GCA_959604115.1 of uncultured Bilophila sp. Taxonomy (GTDB): domain Bacteria; phylum Desulfobacterota; class Desulfovibrionia; order Desulfovibrionales; family Desulfovibrionaceae; genus Bilophila. The sequence continues at coordinate 5,698 of CAUHBW010000153.1, forward strand.
ACGTGATCGCCCTCTTCATCGAAACCATCCGCGCCCCGGAAGCCTTCGCCGCCGCGTGCTCCCGCGCCGCCGCGAAGGGGAAACCCGTTATCGCGCTCAAGGTCGGGCGCTCGGAACTCGCCTGCCGCGTGGCCGCCACCCACACGGGGGCCATCGCGGGAAGCGACCGGATGCTCGACGCCTTTTTCCACCGCGCCAACGTGGTTCGGGTCAACACCCTCGATGACCTGCTCGAAACCGCCATCCTGTTCAGCGGGCTGCGCGGTCTCTCCGTCAGTTCGACCAGGGTGGGGATGGCCACGGTTTCCGGAGGCGAGATGGGCATGCTGGTGGACGTGTGCGCCGACAGCGGCCTCGTGTTTCCGTCCGTATCCGAAGCCGGGAAGGAACGGCTCCGCAAGGTGCTTCCGCCCTACGCTCCCATCGCCAACCCCCTCGACGCGTGGGGCAGCGGCGACCTGCGCGAGGCCTACCCCGCCAGCCTCGGCATCCTCGCCGCCGAAGAGGACGTGGAAACGCTCATCGTCTCGCAGGACATCCCCGGCAACATGGCCCCCGAACAGGTGGAGCAGTTCTCGGACGTGGCCCGCGCCGCCGTCGCCGTGCGCGCCTCCTCCGGCAAGCCGGTCATCGTCGTTTCCAATATTTCCGGCGGCATCGATCCGGACATCGGCGCCATCCTCGCACAGGGCAATGTCCCCGTGGTGCAGGGCAGCGGCGTGGGCATCCCCGCCATCCGGCGCTGGATGGACTGGTGTGCGGCGCGGGCGGCGGAAGCGGCATATCTCTCCCCCCGGAAGGATTCCTCCACTCCTTCCAGACTCCCCCCCGAACTGGCTTCGGAACTCGACGCCAGTTCGGGCGTATTGCCCTACGCGCTTTCCGCCCGCCTGCTGCGCCATTTCGGAATCGCCATAGATCACGAGGAGCTTGCGGTTTCGCTTGAGGAAGGCATGGCGGCAGCCGCGCGCATCGGCTACCCCGTCGCCCTGAAAGCCGCCTCCCCCGACATCGCGCACAAGACCGAAACCGGCCTCGTCAAGCTCAACCTCCGCACCGGCGCGGAATTCGCGGCGGCATGGCGCGAGCTTGAAGGCATCCTTGCCCTGCACCATGCGGGCGCGCGGCGCGAGGGGATGCTCGTGCAAGGCATGGTGCGGAGCGCGGGCGGCAAATCCGGCGACGTGGTGGAAACCATCGTCGGCGTGAACCGTGACGGCGGGTTCGGATCGGCTGTCATGGTGGGGCTCGGCGGCGTGTTCGTGGAGCTGCTGCGCGACGTTTCGCTTGAGCTGGCCCCGCTCTCACCCGAAGGCGCCCGCGCCATGATCGGCAGGCTTAAGGCCGCCAAATTGCTTACCGGCTTCCGGGGGCGCGCCGCGTCCGATGTGGTAGCCCTCTCCGATGTGCTCGTTCGGGTGGCAGCCATGTGCTGCGCGCTGGGCGACAGGCTCGTTTCGCTCGACCTGAACCCGGTCATGGTGCTGCCGGAAGGGGAAGGCGTACGCATTGTGGACATCGTGATGCAGGTGGCTCCGGCACGGCATTGCGGGGAAACCGACTAATCTTGATGGAGAAAAGCCGATGAAGAAACTTCTGTCCGGCAACGAGGCCCTCGCACGGGGCGCGCTGGAAGCGCGCATAGAGATCGCCTGCGGCTATCCGGGGACACCCAGTTCGGAAATCCTTGAAAACGTCAGCAAGTACAAAGAAATATACTCCGAATGGTCGGTAAACGAGAAGGTGGCGATGGACGCCGCTGCGGGCGCGGCCTATTCCGGACGCCGCGCGCTCGTGACCACCAAGCAGGTGGGCATGAACGTCATGTCCGATTCGCTGTTCTATACCGCCTACACCGGCGCGGAGGCCGCGCTCGTGGTCGTCACCGCCGACGATCCGGGCCTGTTCAGCTCCCAAAACGAGCAGGACAACCGCCACTACGCCAAGCTCGGCAAGTTCCCCATGCTGGAACCCTGCGACAGCCAGGAGTGCAAGGATTTCATGATCGAAGCCGTGGACATGAGCGAATGCTTCGACACGCCCGTGGTCATCCGCACGACCATGCGCACCTCGCATTCCAAGTCCGTGGTGGAGCTCGGCGCCCCCGGCGACTACGGGCGCGAGGTCGGCCCCTTCCCCCGCAACATCGAGAAGTACAACTCCATGTGCACGTGGGCGCGCAAGCGGCACTACATCCTTGAACAGCGCCTGCTGGACATCGAAGAATGGAGCAACACGTGGCCCGGCAACCGCATCGAATGGGGCGACCGCGAATACGGCTTCATCGTGGGCGGCATCCTCTATGAATACGTGAAGCAGGTCTTCCCCGAAGCCTCCATCCTCAAGCTCGGCATGTGCTACCCCCTGCCGAAAAAGCTGATCCGGGAGTTCGCGGACGGCGTGCGGAACGTCATCGTGGTCGAGGAGCTTGACCCCTTCATCGAGGAGCAGGTCAGGGCTATGGGCATCCCCGCGCGCGGCAAGGACATCTTCTCCATCTGCGGCGAACTGCTTCCGGAAGACATTGCCGAAAGCTGCCGCAAGGCGGGCATCCTCAAGGATACGGCCCCGGCGTTCAGCGACACGTCCGCAGCCCTCCCCAACCGCAGCCCGCTGCTGTGCTCCGGCTTCCACTATCGCGGCCGCCTGCACTCCAGCTGGGG
>CAUHBW010000154.1 GCA_959604115.1 uncultured Bilophila sp.
GAGCGTTTCTTTGAACAGTTCGAGGGCGGACGCAACGCCCAGCCCCGGACCCAGCGTTCGCTCGGCACCGGCTTCCTGATTTCAGCCGACGGCTACATCGTGACCAACAACCACGTCGTGGCCGGAGCCGACACCGTGCTCGTCAACCTTCAGGGAAGCACCGGCAAGGATCATTCCCTCAAGGCGCAGGTCATCGGCACCGACGAGGAAACCGACATCGCCCTGCTCAAGGTGAAGGCCGACACGCCCCTGCCCTTCCTTGACTTCGGCGATTCCGACAAGATGGAAGTGGGCGAATGGGTTCTCGCCATCGGCAATCCCTTCGGCCTCGGGCACACCGTCACCGCGGGCATTCTGAGCGCCAAGGGCCGCAACATCCAGTCCGGTCCCTTCGACAACTTCCTCCAGACGGACGCCTCGATCAACCCCGGCAACAGCGGCGGTCCTCTGATCAACATGGAAGGCAAGGTCATCGGCATCAACACCGCGATCATCGCCAGCGGTCAGGGCATCGGCTTCGCCATCCCGAGCAGCATGGCGGAACGCATCGTCAACCAGCTCAAGCAGGACAAGAAGGTCAGCCGCGGCTGGATCGGCGTCACCATTCAGGACGTTGACGAAAACACCGCCAAGGCCCTCGGCCTGCCGAACGCCGCCGGCGCGCTCATCGGCTCGGTCATGCCCGACGAACCCGCCGCCAAGGGCGGCATGAAGGACGGCGACGTCGTCCTTGAAGTCAACGGCAAGAAGATCGACGACTCCAGCGCCCTGCTCCGCGCCATCGCCACCGAAGCGCCCGGCTCCAAGGTCAACATGGTCGTGTGGCGAGACGGCGAACGCAAGAACGTCACCGTCCAGCTCGGCGAACGGAACCTGAAGGGCGGCAAGACGGGCAACACGATGGATCAGAGCGCCCCGTCCCTCGGCCTCTCCGTCCGTCCGCTGACCAAGGAGGAATCCCGCGCCGCGAACCTGAAGCCCGGCACCGGCCTCCTCGTCGTGGGCGTCGAACCCGGCAAGCTGGCCGCCGAAGCGGAACTTCGGGAAGGCGACATCATCCTGAGCGCCAACCTCAAGCCCATCAAGTCCACGGACGACTTCGCCAAGATCATCCGTGAAGACGCCAAGAAGCGCGGGGTCGTCATGCTCCAGCTCCAGCGTCAGGGCCAGACCTTCTTCCGCTCGGTGCCGCTGACCGAAAACGCCAAGTAGGCACCTTCGCAAAACGTTTTACCAAGAGGGAGGAAACTCCCTCTTTTTTTGGGCGAACGAACGCGGGGACGTCCCGGCTTCATGCCGCGTGAGGGGGAATTCCCCCCCGGCCCGACGCCGTAACGGCGCGCCGCGCTCGACGAAAGGCGGAACATTCTTGGAGAACGCTTGCCTTTTCCGCAGGAATGTCTATACTTCATGCTACGCGAACAGGGACTTCGTCCCTCTGCCCAGCGCTCTGGGGGCGCATTGGTTTCGACGGGGATGTTGAAGCCGAAGTGGCAGGCCGAGGCGCCGCTGGCCTCGTAAAAAGCGGCACAATAGTAATTGGCAACGATTACGACTACGCTTACGCTGCTTAATTAAGCGGCACACCGAACCGGTCCACGCCCGATAGACCGGCAAGGTGTAAAACCATCGGGCTGGCGTGGCGTTGCGTTTGCCGGGCGACGCGTGAGACTTTACGGTGAACTGGTCGAAGGCCGCCCTGATTGGGGGCCAAGCCCGAGACGAGACAAGATACCCAACCTAAGCCTGTAGATGCTTCGCGTGAATCTTTCTCGGACGGGGGTTCGACTCCCCCCGCCTCCACCAAACTAGAGTCTTACAAAGCCCCGCAAAGCCGAAAAGGTTTGCGGGGCTTCGTTTTATCAAAACTCCCTACTCTCGGGAGCCTCTCTTCGACATCGTTTTCCCGGAGAAGGCGCGTATCCGGCTGACTGATACGGCGGGCGGCTTCATGCAGCCTCGTATGGTCCTTGCGTACTTCACAGGAATCCGTTCCTGCCTGATGGAATTTGTAAAATGGACGAGAACGCCCGCCCGTACTTCAGGCTCCTTACAGAACCTGTTCCTCACCGGCGGCGTGCGCATGGTCGGCAAGCCTTCGGCGTCTTGCCGAACCGTTTCCGCCCCATGAGCCATATTCCCATGTGCGAGATTGCCGGGTACGGCGACTAGTGCTGATCCAGCCCTTTCTCCTTCAGCCATTGCGACAGCAAATCCGCGACTTGGACATTGTTCCCGTCGGAAAAGGGAAAGTGCGTATTGCCCGCGAGTCCGGCTTCCGGCAGATGAACAACCGTCACGTCGCCGCCATGCCGGTTCACGGCTTCCGCCCAGAGCCTTGCCATACGCAGACTCGCGCGCCAGTAATCCTGATGAGGCTCTGAAACGGGCTGTTCCGGGATATTGTCACCATAATAAAGAACGATGGGAATGCGCGTCAGAGCCTTGAACCGTTCCAGAGGAACGGCGTTGGCCTTGAGCGGCCCGAAAAAACCGGCATTGGGGATCGGCTCGGGGAGTTCTCCTTCGGGAAACACGAAACCGCTGCCCGGTTCATAGGCCGCCACGGCCCGCACGTTTTTGGTTTTCATGACCGTGAGCCAGCCGGGCCCGCCGCCCTGCGAATGCGTCACCAGAACCCCGGAGCCGATCCTGCCGAACAATGCGGAGACGGCGTCTGAAACGACATCGGCATCATAGGGGCCGGTGTTGGGCGTCATCTGGCGGAAAAACTGCTCCAACGCCTTGTCGCCACGGGCAAACTGCGTCCGTTTGAAAAAGTCCGGCCAGACCCCAATCCGGAACTGCCCGAACCAGAACTGTTCATCGGGCGCGGCTTCAACGACGGCGGATACGGTACTGCGTCCGGCGTCGCCGCGCCGGGGCTGGTCGATCAGATACACGCCGAACCCCCGGCGCAGGAACAGGTTCTGAAAGCCTTCCCGTCCGTCCGGCGTCGTTTCCCATGTTCTGGAGGACTGTCCCGCCCCGTGCAGAAAGACAAGAGGATGCCTCCGGGCATCGGCCGGGATCTGATAACAGACAGTGGCATGGTCCCCGTGCAGGGTCTGCCCGGCGGCTTGAGGCTTCAGGGGGTCGTAGGGTTCCCTCGCGGAAACGACCGTACCGCCCACCGCAAAACTCCCCTGCTCCTGAAGCGTCAGGAGCCCGGAGCCGTCTTCACTCGCCAAGGCTCCCGCCGCCCCGGCAATCCCCGCTGCGAGCAACACACCGGCAAGAAAGTTTTTTCGTTTCATACTCGTTACTCCTTGCAACCGCTCTTCCCGGAAACGGACGGCGCGTTCCAATCCGGTTTCATCATCCCGCCCGCGCGCCTCAGAAATGCGTTTCATCCACATCAATCTTCGCCAGCGCGGCGTTGATGGCCGCCAGCTCGTCTTCGGAAAGGCCGACCAGCGATGCGCCCAGATTTTCTTCCAGACGTCGCGTTTTGGTCGTGCCGGGAATGGGGATGATGAAAGGCCGCTGCGCCAGTTCCCACGCAAGAACAATCTGGGCGGGCGTCGCCCCCTTTCCCTCGGCCACATCCCGGATCAGGTCGAGCAGCGTCTGATTGCGCGCCATGACCTCCGGCCTGAACCGCCCCATGGAACCTCGGAAATCCCCCTCTTCGTACACGGTGTCCCCGGTGTATTTCCCGCTCAGGAAGCCGTTGCCCAAAGGGCTGTAGGCGACGAAAGCGATGTTCATGTCGGCGCACAGGTCAAACAGCCCCCGTTCCGGTTCACGCCAGACCATGGAGTATTGATTTTCCACCGCTGCCAGCGGGCAGACGGCATGGGCGCGCTTCATGTACTCCACGGGCGCGTTGGACAGTCCCCACCCCCGGATTTTGCCTTCACGAATCAGCGCGTTCATGGTTTCCGCGACGTCCTCCGGTTCAACGTCGGGGTCCACGCGGTGCTGGTAATAGAGATCGATGCGGTCGGTCCTGAGACGGCGCAACGAGCCTTCCACCTGACTGCGGATGGATGCGGGACCGCTGTCCAGCAGGTTCACGGGCTTGCCGTCCACGACCTTCTGCCCCAGAATGCCGAATTTCGTCGCCAGCACGACCTGATCGCGCACGGAGGCAAGCGCGCCGCCCAGCAGTTCTTCGTTGGCCGTGCCGTAGACGACGGCGGTATCAAAAAAGGTGCAGCCCAGCTCCACGGCATGGCGAAGCAGCCCCGCCATCGCTTCCCGTGGGGCGGGTTTGCCGTAGGCGTGATCCATGCCCATGCAGCCAAGACCGATTTCGGAAACGGACAGTCCGTTGCCCAGCATACGCTTTTTCATGTCTATTCTCCTTGTCAGACCCGGCGGCCCATGTCGTAGGCTTCCCGCATGGCGGGCCTTGATTCGATTTCCCCGGCTTCATACACGCCTTTTCCATACACGACGCCACGTTCGACGGAGCCTCCGAGACATCTGGCGAAGCCGCGAAAGCATTCCAGCGTGCAGTCCATAACCGTATCGCCGTCTTCGGCGGCGGTCATGATGTAGTAGAACTCCTTGTTCCTGATGGTCAGCCACTGGGCTACGGTACGATCAATGAGAGCCTTCATCTGCGCGTCGATGGAATAGAAATAGACAGGGCTGGCCATGACGATCACGTCGGCGGCCTTCATCTTGTCGAGCATTTCGCCCATGTCGTCCTTGACGGCGCAGACGCCGCCGCTCTTTTTGCAATGATAGCAGGCCAGACAGCAGCCGATTTTCTTGTCGCGCAGGAAAACCGTTTCCACCTGATGCCCGCTTTCCTCCGCTCCGCGCGCGAATGCGCGGCACAAGGCGGCGGAATTGCCGTTTTTGCGCGGGCTGCCCGACAGAACAAGAATCCGTTTGCTCATGGTTTTTCCCTCACTTTTTGAAGCCGAGTTCCTTCAGCCATTCCGCCAAGCCGGATTCCGCCCGTTCCATACGGTTTCGGGAAAGGACGAAACCTTCTTCCACGACGCGGGCCTTCGGCTGAAGCCGGGCGATGGTTTCGATGGTGTCGGAAAAGCCGCTTCCGCCGTGGGTGCAGAAGGGGATGACGGTCTTGCCGGACAAATCGTACTGTTCAAGGAAGGCGTACAGAATCATCGGCATGTCGGCCCACCAATTGGGATAGCCGATGAATACGGTATCGTACGCCTCCATGTTTCCAACCTTCCCGGCGATGGCCGGTCTGGCGTTCCCGTTCCGCTCATCCTTCGCCAGTTCAACCAGCGTGCGATGATCCGTCGGATACGGCTTTTCCGGTTCAATGCGGAACAGGTCTCCGCCGGTCATCCCGCGAATCAGTTGCGCCACATACTGGGTATTCCCCAGAACCTTCCCGTTGACGACCACGGTACTGTTCTCTTCCTCACGGGTCATGTTGTGGGGATTGTCCGTCTCCGGCATGGAGAAGTAGACGACGAGGATGCTCTTCCCGCCCGGTTCCGCCGCCCGGACTGAAACGGGGAAGGACGCGGGAGCGAAAACGCTCAGGACTCCAGCCATTCCGGCCAGCTTCAACATGTGCCTGCGGGAAATCCGTTTCTTCTGCATGGTTTGCCCCTATCTGGACCGATACTGTTCTTCGCTTACTTTTTCCATCCACTCCACACTCTTTCCATCAAGATGCTCTCCAATGGCGAGGTGGGTCATCGCGGCGTCGGGAGCCGCGCCATGCCAGTGCCTGACGCCGGGAGGGCACATGACCACATCCCCTTGCCTGATGACCTTCACGGGGCCGCCCCATTCCTGCGTCAAGCCGGTCCCAAACGTCACGATGAGCGTCTGTCCCAGCGGATGGGTATGCCAGTCGGTGCGGGCGCCCGGCTCAAAGGTGACATAGGCGCCATAGGCGCGGGCGGGAGACTGCATCCGAAAGGCGGGATCCACACGGACCTTCCCCGTGAAGTGCTCGCCGGACGCGAAGGAGGAAGGGCGGGAACCGGCGGGAATGACGGTTTGCCCACGGGAAGCCTGTTCTCCGGCATGGACGGATGCGGCGAATCCGGTTCCCGAAACCAACAAGCAGGACATGAAAAGAAGGGAAAGCAGCTTCATGGGGTTTCTCCGTGGCGGAGGGCATCCGCCGGACAGGTTGCGTGTGACGCCGCGGCGGGACTCCCCAGAGAAAGGGGAATCCCTCTGATCCGTGCGCGGCACCGCTTTGCCGTTCATCGGCGGACACGCCTACAGGTTCTTGCCGTAGAACGCCTTGAGCTTGGCAACGGCCTGCTCCACATATTCGGGAACGAAATAGGTCTGGATATGCGTTGCTCCGGGAATCTTGAACAGTTCCTTGTCGTTGGTCCCCGTCGCCTTCCGGAAGGCCTCTTCGGACATGTACAGCGAGTCGGCCTTTTCGCCCGCCATCAACAGCAGCGGAACGTTGATCAGGTCGATGCGGTCGGTGGCGTCCCAGCTCATCAAATCCATGAGGCTGCCGGTCGTGTAGCGGAAGGTGGAGTTGGGATGCCGATGCGTCTTCCCGTAGTACATCATGCCTTCACGGTAGAGGTCGGTGGGGAGCCTGCCGATGCTTTCTTCGGTAAGAGCGTCAAAATCGACATTGCCGGAATAGCTGATTTCTCCGGTGGCGATTTCCTTGGCCCGCGCGTCGGAAGCCTCCTTCAGACGCGCCTGAACGGAATCGAGCTGCGTGTTCATGTAGCCGTTCCTTCTCACCTGCCCGGAATTGAACATGCTCAGGGTTGCCACGGCCTTGAACCGCTTGTCGGATTTGGCGGCGTTCAGCGTATAGCCGCCACCGCCGCAGATGCCCAGCGCGCCGAGCCGTTCGGCGTCCACGCCGGGGTAGCGGCTGATGTAGTCGGCCATGCCGTGGATGTCTTCCGTACGGTACTGGGGCTTGTCGACGTTCCGGGGCATGCCTTCGCTGGCTCCCTGATAGGAGGCGTCCGCCGCGATGGCGATATAGCCGTTTTCCGCCAGACGCTGGGCATACAGCCCGGCCACCTGTTCCTTGACCCCGCCGTTGGGGTGGGCCACGACCACGGCGGGATAGTTCTTGGCGGCGGCGTATCCGGCGGGAGTGTACACGTTGGCCGCGATCCTGAGGCCGTTCAGCATGTAGGTCACGGGATGAATGTTTACCTTGTCTTTGACGTTTTCCATGATGGCCCCCTTGTATACGAGCCCGAAAGGATTGTTTTCAGCCGCACCGGCGATGCCGGAGAAAGCCAGCGTCGATACCACAGCCAACGTTGCCAACGATGTTTTCTTCATGATTGCTTCCTGTCCAATGCAGATGCGTTCGATTGCTACTTGACCTATTGCCTATTTTGCAGAACGGCTCCCAGAAGCCGCCCGGCCCGTTCGGCCTCCGCCTTGCCGACCTTGGCCTCAAGGACCGAGACAAACGCCCGCAACTGCGGTTCGGTCAGCCCAACGTTCATGCAGACGTTCAGATGGGAACGGAGCTGGGCTTCGGCCGGGAGGCTGGCGAGAGCGGCCACGGTGGCAAGCTCCCTTTCCTGAAAATCCAGAATGTCGCGCCCGAAAATGTCGCCGAAGAGGTGCTCCTTCAAAAACGTGTCGATGACCGGAGCGAATGCATAGACGGGGCCACCGACCGGTCTGCCGACCAGTTCCGTCTGGACCGCCGTACCCCGTTCGCGGACGCTTTCGCCTGCGGGAAGCGGACCGGCGTCCCTGCCGACTTCATCCTTGATGCCCCGCTTTTCCCGGTCCTCAAGAACCGCAAGGAACGCATTGAGGCCGGTAAGGCTCCTCGGGAATCCCGCGTAGGCATACATCTGCACGAGAACTTCCTTGATCTCGTTGACCGTCATGCCCTTTTCCAGCCCCTGAACGAGAGCCTCCTTCAGCTTTTCGGTATTCCCATTTGCGGTAAACGCGGCAATGGGAATGATATGCCGTTGCTTCGCATTCAGGGCATGTTCGGCATTTGCATTCTGTGCCGATGCCATTGCCGATTCTCCCAGTATCGCCGCACAACACAGTGCCAATACGGACAGCATTTTTCCGTACAACAATCTGTTACCCTCCGGTTTGATGCCGTTCGCTATGAACGTTTTCCGTTGATGACAACATAGGGGCTCCAGAGCGGAGATTCTATACACAATCCATGCAGTTCTTTGCCCGATACGCTCTCCGGCGGCCCGCAGCCGGGGCATGCAAAACGGGACGGGATACGCGCCGAAGCGCGCATCCCGTCCCGTTTTGCATGAAAAAATTTGTAAAATCAGTGCAATAAAGTCTTACGCCATGAGCGTTTTCTGCGCCACATCCCGGCGGGGAGGCGCTCCGAACTGACGCTTGTATTCCCTGTTGAACTGGGAACCGCTTTCATAGCCGACCATGAT
>CAUHBW010000155.1 GCA_959604115.1 uncultured Bilophila sp.
TTTTTCCTGCGGGCCCGAATTGGGGGCTGGATGTATTTTTTTGTTATGAGTGATGGCGAGGACGGCCGCCCTCGCCTTTTGGGTTTCCAATAAGAAAAAACAACTCGCCCCGTCTCCCCCCGCGCGACGATCCGGCGAAAGGGACTCGATAGAGTTAAAAAAACTTTTGAAAATAATGAGTTGGGGAAGGAGAGGAGAAAGCGTGGGGACTCTCCCTTTCTTCGGAAACGTTTCTTCCCTTTTTCCTAATCTTCCCTCCCCTTACTCCATCGCTTCCAGCAGCTTTTGGGCGCAGCGGGCCGAGCCGCCGAGACGGGGGGCGAGCCACGCGCGGAAGCGTTCCCGCACCTCGTCAGGGGCGGCGGGGGCGTCGAGACGCGCCCTGAGCAGGGCGACGACGGCCTTGGCGTTTTCTCCCCGTTCGAGCAGTCCGAGGGCTTCGAGGGAGTCGGACGCGCCTTCCTCGGAAGGTTCCAGTGCCCATGCGAAATTGTCCAGAGAGGGCCCGGTGCAGGGGAGCTTGCCGAGCGCCAGCGGTTCGAGGAAGTTCTGCCCGCCGAGCGGCGAGAGGCTGCCGCCGACGAACACCGCGTCCGCCAGCCGGTACAGCTGCCCCAGCTCTCCGAAGGTGTCCCAGATGACGATGGAACCGGCGGGAATGGGGCCTTCCTGCTTCGAGCGCATCACCGCCGGGAGCTTGGCGCTCGCAAGAAGAGCCTGCCACGGCTTGACCCGGTGCATGTGCCGGGGCGCGATGATGATGGTCGGCGCGTCGTGCGCGTGCAGAGCCTGAATCGCGGAAAGCAGGGCGGGTTCTTCCTGCTCGCGCACGGAGGCCAGCAGAATGGTCTGCCGGGCGTGCAGTTCCGGGGGCAGCAGGGCGCGGAGGGCGTCGGAAACGTCGGCGGAGGAGGCCGCGACGGCGCGGTCGAACTTGATGTTCGGTACGATTTCCACCTTGTCCTCGCCGAACAGCTTGGCGAAGCGCGCGGCGTCCGCACGGGAAATGGCGCAGACGTGTTCCGGGCCCAGACCTTCCCAGAAGCCGGGCGCGACGGCGTCCAGCTTGAGGTAGCCTTTCAGGCTCTTGTCCGTCATGCGCCCGTTGAGGAGCAGGACGGGGACGTGGCGTTTGGCGCAGGCCAGCATGAGGCCGGGCCAGAGCTCGGTTTCCAGCAGCCCCACCACGCGGGGCCGGGCCTGTTCGAGTGCCTTGAGCATGAGGCCCGGCGCGTCCAACGGGAAAAAGGTCGCCCGGACGGTCAGCCACGGATGCGTTTCTTTGAGCCTGATGGCCATGCCCTGCAACACTTCGAGGCCCTGACGGGTCCACGTGGTCGCCAGCACCCGCAAGGGCTCGGGCTTGCCCGCCTGTTCCCGCTGTGCGGCGATGCTCGAAAGCAGCTCCCAGACGAGATAGGCTTCGCCGCCGGATGCGGCCTGAAGCCAGATGTCGGCCTCGGCGTAAACGGTTTTTTCCGTATCGCCCGAGCCCGTTCGGGTTACGGGGCCCGACCAGTCTTCGGGCACCAGACGCCACATGAAGCCTTCACGAAGACGCTTGTGGCGGCGCAGGAACGGGGTGGCCGCCGTCCACGCCAGACTGTACGCGCCGCTCAGCAGCGCACGGAGAAGATTGCATTTTGCCACTGGATTGTCCTTGGTTACAGTGTATTGGGGAAGGGAGGGGGAAACGTTCCATGGAACGTTTCCCCCTCCCTTCCCCAAACCCCATCCTTCCTCTTCAAAAATTTTCGACCTTATCGAACCCCTGTTCGGCGGTTTTCCGGTGAGAGGAGGGGCCGGGAATTCCATCGTGGAAGACTGGGAGTTGCCGTTTCCGCCACTCAGGAAGAGCGCGGCAAACGGAGGGGCAGTCGAATGCCCGGGAAGGAAAGGGAGAAAGCCGGAGGGAAAAGGGAAGGCGTTCTTTTTAGGGATGGTCCGCCTTCCCCTCCAATGTTCAGGTTGCCGTTTATCGTTCCATCGCCAGTTCGAGGAGACGCTCGACGAGATCGGCGAAGGACATGCCCTTGACGGCGGCTTCGCGGGGCACGAGGCTGGTGGCGGTCATGCCGGGCGTGGTGTTCACTTCGAGGATGTACAGCGAGCCGTCGTCCTTGAGGATGAAGTCGGCGCGGCTGTAGCCCTTGAGGCCGAGGGCCTTGTGGGCGCGCAGGGCGCAGTCGCGCACGGCGGCGGTTTCCTCGGGCGTGATGGGCGCGGGGCAGATTTCCTGCGCGCCGTCCGGGGCGTATTTGTTGTGATAATCGAAATAGTTGCCCTTGGATACGACGAGGATGGGCGCGAGAGCCTCCTCGCCGAGCACGCCGCAGGTTACTTCCCGTCCGGGAACGGCGGTTTCCACAAGCGCCTCTTCGCCCATCGAGAACAGGGAGTTGAGGGCCGTGTACAGCTCTTCCTCGTTGGTCACGCGGGAAAGGTGCAGGCTGGAGCCGCCGGTATTCGACTTGACGAACATCGGAAAGGCGAGTTCGGGCTTCCAGTCCGGGCCGGGGTGGCGGGGAAGGAATACGCCGTCGGGCACGAGCAGGCCCGCGTCGCGGAAGATCTGCCGGGCCGCCGCCTTGTGTAAAGCGAGGAAGGAACCGGCGGGCCCCGCGCCCTGATAGGGGCAGTTCACGCGGTCGAGAATGGCCTGCACGAGGCCGTCCTCGCCGGGCGCGCCGTGCAGGTTGATGAAGGCCACGTCGTGTTCGCGGGCCATGTCCATGATCCGTTCGAAATCCTTGGCCGGGTCGCAGAGCGTGACGCTGTGCCCGCGTTCCTTGAGGGCGGCGGCGATCTGTTCGCCGCCTTTCAGAGAGACTTCACGCTCGGGAGACCAGCCGCCCGCCAACAACAATACTTTCATGGAGAGGAAGCTCCAGTTGCGCCGAAAGGGCGCGCTCGATGGTTTTGGAATGTTCCCAGCCGCGATGGATGGCGACGCGGGATTGTTCGGTCTTGCCGTAGCGGACAAGGAGGTCTTCGTACCGCTCGTCGAGCGTCACCAGCTCGTCGTGGCGGGCCCGCTTGTCCGCGTAAATGACGCAAAAGACGGGATGGAGGAGGTCGCCGGGCAGGGGCCACGGCCATTCCACGTGATGGTAGACGGCCTGCGCGACCTTGTGGTTGCCCGTGGATTCGACGACCCACGACGCGCCGATCTGGGCGTGGCTGCCGCCGTACTGCACGGTGTACGACTTGGCGATGTCGTGCAGCAGGCCCGACGCGACGCACAGGTCCACGAGTTCGGGATGCTTCGTCGCGCCGATTTCCACGGCCCGCCGGGCCAGCGCGGCGGCGACGTCGGCCACGAGCCGGCTGTGCCGTTCGATATGGGAAAACATGGCGTAACGCGTCCACAGGCTGCGGCAGGCGGCCTCGTCGGGAATGGGGGCCGTATCCGGGTGATCGAGGCTCCACAGCTCGGGGAGCTGCGGAAGAACCGGATTTTCATAGTGTTTTCCGTTCTGGAGCGGAGGCGTGACGAAGTGGACCGCGTGTTCGCTTGCTGACAGGGACATGGGAGCGTTTCCTTGCGAGGTCTTTGCACGGGACAGGCTTTCGTAAGCCTCCCACGTATCAACATCTGTTAGAGCTGCCGTATCATTGGTCGGCAGGAGGCGCAAGCCGAATGCGGCAAGAATGCCCCTTGCGCCCTTGTCGCCGTCCAGTTGCAGGACCGCTTCAAAGGCTTTCGCGGGCAGAACCACCGGATTCCCCCGCACTCCTCCGCACGCCGGGGCCGCCGCCCGGTCGGGGGCTTCGAGGAAGAAATCCGCCAGCGCGCGTACGAGTTCCGCTCCCACCAGCGGCTGATCCCCGAGCAGGATCATGGCTCCGGGAGGGGCGGAACGAGTGGCGGAAGCGAAAGCCTGAATCCGCCGGACCCCCGCCTTGAGGGATTCGGCCTGTCCGAAACGGGCGTCGGGCGCGGGAACGATTTCCACGCGCCCGTCGAAGCCGGAGACGGCGGCGCGCAGTTCCGGGGAAGCGTCGGGGCGCATGGTCACGAACACGGGCGCGAGTCCGGCCTCCAGCGCGGCGCGGACGGCGCGGCGCACGAGCGGTTCGCCGTCGAGCGTGAGGGTGAGCTTGCAGCGGCCCATGCGCCGGGAAAAACCGGCCGCCAGCACGACGGCGGGAAGGGTGCGGTTGCGTTTCATGACGGTATTCCTGCAAGAAAACGGTTACGCGGCGAACCAGCCGTCGAGCTTTCGGACGGCGGGCGAGGTGAGGCGCACGAAATTGCCGACGAGCAGGGCGGAGAGCACGGTGCCTTCGCGGATGCCCACAAGGCCGCTCAAAAAGGCGAAGGACAACGCGACGGACAGGGCGACGAGGGAGACGTCGAACAGCACCTTGATCCTGCCGAATATTTTCTTGAAGCGGTAGGCGATGGCGATCACGATGCCCTCGCCCGGCAGCACGGTGACGTTGGAGACGATTTCCATGCTGATGCCGAGCCCGAGGACAGCGCATCCGGCGACGCACATGATCATCTGGGACAGATAGTTCTCCGAGGCCAGTCCGGCGGTCAGGGCCATGCCCACGTCGATGAACACGCTGAACAGGAACACCGCCGGAAGCTGGAACAGGTGCGTGGCGCGGAACTCCCTGCCCAGAAGGAGTTTCTGCCAAATCAGGAGCAGGACATTGAGCGCGAAGGTCAGCGTGCCGAGCGAAAGCCCGAGGATGCGGCTTCCCACGTAGGGAAGGCTGGTGATGGGCGAGGTGCCCAGATTCGCGTTGGTGATCAGCCCGATCCCCAGCGCGCACACGAACAGGGCTATTCCGAACGCGCCGCAGCGTTTGAGCTTTTCTTTGTTGGTCATGGTGTTTTCCCGTGGCATTGGGGAAGGGAGGGGGAAGCCTTCTGAAGAAGGGCTTCCCCCTCCCTTCCCCAAACCCCATCCCTCCCCTTCCCAAGACCTTCGACCTTATCGAATCCCTGGCGGGGTTTTTCCCCGTGAAGGAGAAAGGGGCGTTCCGTTTTTTCTTGACCTGTTGCCTGTTCTTTTCCTCGTCGTGAGGGAAGGTTGCGAACAGGGGGCGATACGGTCAAAAATCTTTGAAAGGAGAAGGATTGGGGGAGGGGAAAACGTGGGGCCCCCTTCTCCAGAAAGTTCCTCCCCCCCGATAGTTACTTTCTGTTCCGTTCCATAAACTTTTCCCGCCTTCCCCGGCCCTGCGCCGGACGCTGGCCGGAGGGCCTGCCGAGGAGGATTTCGTGCTGGCGGCGGCGTTCCTCGTCGGTCCGGGCGACATAGAGGGGCGAGCCGTCGGGGGCGCAGCGGGCGTAGTACATCGCCGTCGCGACCGTGCCCGGCGTGGGGATGAAGCACTGCACCTGACGCGGCGACCAGTTGCGTGCCGCGAGCCAGTCCCCGAGCTTGCGCATGTACGCGTCCGTGCAGCCGGGAAAGGCGCTCATCAGATAGGGGATGACGTACTGTTCCTTGCCGTTGGCCTCGGAGTAGCGGACGAAGGCTTCGAGGAAGGCTTCGAAGGGCTTCATGCCCGGCTTGCGCATGAGATCGAGCACTTCGGAGACGCAGTGCTCGGGCGCGATCTTGAGCTGTCCGCCGGTGAATTCGCCGGTGTAGGCCGCGAGCGCGGTGGGGTCCTTGAGCGCGAGGTCGAAGCGGACCCCGCTGGCGACCCGGACGTGCTTCACTCCGGGCGTGGCCTGCACGTCGCGAAGGAGCTGGATGCAATCCCGCTGATCCACCTGAAAGCCCTTGCAGATGCTCGGATACATGCAGCTGTCGCGGCGGCATTTGGAGGGATCGAGGCGGCATTTTGCCCCCCACATGTTCGCGCTCGGGCCGCCCACGTCGGAAATGGAGCCGCCGCGCGGCATCGCCGCGATGCGCCCGGCTTCGTCGAGAACGGAGGCGCGGGAACGGGAGGCGATGCGGCGGCCCTGATGCAGGGCCAGCGAACAGAACGAGCACCCGCCTCCGCAGCCCCGGTGCGTGGTGATGCTCGTGGCGATCATCTCCACCGCCGGAATGGGTTCCTTGTAGGAAGGATGCGGACGCCGCGAGAAGGGCAGATCGTACAGGCCGTCCAGTTCCTCCGGGGTCAGGGGGGCGGCGGGCGGCGCGAGCAGGACGGAGCGGTCGCCGTTGGGCTGCATGAGGATGCGGAGGGCCTGATGCGTTTCGCGTTCGAGCCGGATCGTGCCTTCGAGATAGGCGCGGGGCTCGGCGAGCATTTCGTCGTGCGAGGGCAGGCGGACAAGCTCGAAGCCGTCCAGTTCCGCGGCGTCGGCGGGGACGGAGGCCGTCTTCACCAGCCTTGCCGTGCCGGGAATCCCGGACCACAGGCCGGGCCAGAGTTCGCCGTCCACGGGTTCCAGCGCGGACAGATCGCCCACCAGTTCGGCCACGGCGTCGAGCCGCCGGGCCACGTCGAGCAGGGAACGTTCGCCCATGCCGCAGGACAGGATGTCCAGCCGGGCGTCGAACAGGATGGAGCGGCGCAGGGCGTCGGCCCAGAAGTCGTAGTGCGTGATGCGGCGGAGCGAGGCTTCGATGCCCCCCGCGAGCAGGGGGAGTCCGGGGAACGCCTTGCGGATCAGGCCGGCGTACACGATGACGGCCCGGTTCGGGCGCGCTCCTGCTTCGCCGCCGGGCGTGTAGGCGTCGTCGTGGCGTTTTTTGCGGAAGGCCGTGTAGTGGGCCAGCATGGAGTCCAGCGCCCCGGCGCTCACCCCGGCGAACAGGCGGGGGCGGCCCATGCGGGAGAGGTCGGCGATGCCCTGCCCCTCGTCCTTCCAGCGGGGCTGGGCCACGATGCCCGTCCGGTAGCCGTGCGCCGTCAGCCAGCGCCCGAGCAACGGCACGCCGAAAGCCGGGTGATCCACGTAGGCGTCGCCGGTAACGAGGAGAATATCAAGGGAATCCCACCCGATGGCGTCCATTTCGGCGCGGGTGGTCGGCAAAAACGTCGGTTGCGGCAGCGGCGTGCGCGCGGGGAGTGCGAGATCGAACATGCCGTTCACTATAAGGCAGGGAAAACCGGAAGGAAAGGACGATCCGCAAAACAAAACCCGGAGGCGGCGGCCTTCTCTTTGCTTTTCCTGCGGCGAAGCGTACAACGGGGCGGTCCCGCCAACCCTCCACCCCGCGCGCCGCGCCCTGAACGCCATGGCCCGAATCGCCCTTATCCTGCCCCGTCTCAGCCGTTACGGCGGCGTCGAACAGTTTGCCTTCCGCCTTGCCGAAGCGCTGGCGGAAACCCGGAACAGCGAACACGAGGTGGAGTTCATCTGCGCCCGTCCGGAGTGTCCGCCGCCTCTCGGCGTGCAGGCGCGCGTAGTCGGACGTCCGCGCGGCTCCAAGTTCTTCAAGATGCTCTGGTTCCTCGTCCGGGCGGAGCGGATGCGCCGGAAGGGCAACTATGATCTGGTCATCAGCCTCGGCAAGACGTGGAATCAGGACATGATGCGCGTGGGCGGCGGCCCGCAGAAGACCTTCTGGGAGCTTTCGGAAAAGGCGTGGCCCGCCGGGTTCCCGCGCTGGTTCAAGCGGCTGCGCCGTCGGCTGCTGCCGTCCAACTGGCTCACACGGATCATCGACAACCACCAGTACCGTAGCGGGTGCCGGATCATCTGCGTGTCCGACGCGGTGCGCCACTGGGTGCAGAAGACGTATCCCGGCATTCCCGTACCCGAAGTCATTTACAATCTGCCCGACCTGTCGCGGTTCACGCCGCCGACCCCCGAGCAGAAGCTGCTTTCCCGCATCGCCCTGAACATCGACAACGGGCATGTCGCCATAGCCACGGCGACCAGCAATTTCGCGCTCAAGGGGACGGGCATTCTTATCCGGTCCGTGGCGACGCTGCCCGAGAACGTGCATCTGTTCATCGCCGGAGGCCGGGCGTCCGAGCCCTACCGGCGTCTGGTGCAGAAGCTCGGCGTGGCGGATCGCATCCATTTTCTCGGCAAGGTGGACGACATGCCCGCGCTGTATCGGGCGATGGACCTCTTCGTCCTGCCGTCTTTCTACGACGCCTGTTCCAACGCTGTACTGGAGGCGCTGGCCTGCGGGCTCAAGGTGTTGTCCACCACCGCCAACGGCTCCAGCGTGTTTCTCCCGCAGGAGCACGTCACGCCCGATCCCGGCAACGTCGAGGATCTTGCGGCCCGCATCAAGGCCCTGATCGACGAGCCCGCTCCCGGCCCCTTCCACATTCCCGATCACATTCAGGCCGGGCTCGAAACGTGGGTGCGCGTCGTGAACGAAGAGTGCGACCAGCGCATCGGCAAGGGTAAAGAATAGAAAAAATCGGGGGAGGGGAGAGG